>NZ_JBFRFF010000015.1:0-129938 GCF_052114685.1 Rhizobium sp. 2YAF20
CTCCAGAACAAAACCGTCCTGATCAACGGCGCGCCACAGCCAGTGCTTCTTGCCTCGGATCGAAATGACGGCCTCATCGAGGTGCCACTTGTCTCCAAGCTGGCCGGATGAGCGACGACGGATGTCGATGGCAAAGGTCCGCCCAAATTTCTCCGCCCACAGCCGGACCGTCTGATGGGAGACAATGATCCCACGGGCAGCCAGCAAGTCCTCGACCATCCGTAGGCTGAGAGGGAAACGGAAATAAAGTCATACGGCGTGGGCAATGATTTCAGCGGGAAAGCGATGTCGGCGATAGAGTGGATCACGGTCTGTCATGAACCTTCATCACACATCGAATTCCACGTTCCGTTAAGTTGACGATGCCCAACTGACGCATAGCACAACGTATCGAAGCAGCGTCGCGCGCTCCAGCGCTTGCGTGCAGAACTCATCAAGCGGGGACTTTACCCGATGCACCGTTAATTGCAGAAATGCCCACAGAGCCCCAACCTCACAAAATCCATTGTAGAGCGAATTGCCGATACAGACCGATCACTGCACCAAGGCTGTGATAGAGCGCTTTTCGATCAGTACGACTATTGCGCTCTTGCGCTGTGAGCCCCGGCCCATCTAAACGACTTCTAAATTCATGCAGTGAGAACTCCTTATGACACTTTCCTATCAAGTTGCGTCGCGCTACTGCGGCAGCGCCGAATTATTTGAAAAAGCCTGCGGCTTGATTCCTGGGGGCGTAAACTCAACCGCGCGCGCCACATGGTCTGGGTGGGATCCCCATCCCCTGTTTGTCACTCACGGGACGGGAAGTCGCGTTTTCGATGTCGATTGCAACGAATATATCGACTATCTGTTGGGTCTAGGGCCAATGATCCTGGGGCACAGGCCGCCAAAAGTCACCCAAGCTGTTGTCAACATGATTGAGCAACGCGGCACAGTGTTCGCCTTGCCGCATGAGGACGAGACCGCCCTTGCCGCTAAGATCATCGCCGCGATCCCTAGCGTCGAGCAGGTGCGGCTGTGCAATACCGGCACCGAAGCCGTAATCTATGCGCTTCGTTTGGCTCGAACGTTTACGGGCCGGCAAAAAGTCATTCGCTTTGAAGGCATGTATCATGGCTTTTCCGATGGCGTGTATTGGTCGAAGCACCCGAGCCTCGATATGGCCGGCCCGGCCAAGGCCCCGGTTCCCGTTCCGCAAGGACCCGGCATGCCCAAGGGGATCGACCAGAACCTGATCATCCTGCCGTGGAATGACTTGGCCTTGTTGCGCGAAACGCTTGAGCGCGAGGGCGACGCCATCGCCGCCGTGCTGACCGAGCCTATTATGTGCAACACCGGCTGCATCCTACCCAACGAGGGCTACCTCGAGGGCATGCGTGAGCTGTGCGACAAGCATGGCGTGGTGTTGGTGTTTGACGAAGTGATCACCGGATTCCGGATCAGCCTTGGCGGCGCTCAAGCCAAATTCAACATCCGTCCAGACTTGACGATCATGGCCAAGGGCCTGGGCGGCGGGTTTCCGGTCGCGGCGCTTGGCGGGCGCAAGGACATAATGGCGCTGGTCGGCAAGGGCGTCGTGTCCATGGCTGGAACCTATAGTGCCAATGTGATCGCGGTCGCCGCCGCTAACGCGGCGCTGGACGAGCTGTCTGCGCCGGGTATGTATGAGGGGCTCTATGCGCGGTGCGATATTTTGCTGGAGGGCCTGCGCAAGATCTTCCACGATTCGCGACTGAACGCCCACGTGGTCGGCATGGGGCCAGTCTTGCAGGTTTGGTTCGCCGACCATCCGATCCGCAATTATCGCGATGCGGCCCAGTACAGTGACCATGACCTGTTCCGTAAGTGGTGGGAAGGCAACCTCAATCGCGGGGTTATGTTCCATCCAGGCGCTTACGAAAACCTTTTCGTTTCATTCGCCCATACGCCGGACGACATTGAAAAGACGCTCGACATCGCGCGCCTCGTCGTCCGTGACATCGAAAGTGCATAGCTAAATGCCCAGGCAGGTCTACGCTTGGCGATAGAGTCGCGGCTGCGTCGTCAAGTCATGCAAATGGCTTGACGACGCAAAGCATGCGCTAGGCCATGTTGACAAAAGTTGGCAACCAAAGCTTGACGGCGGCGATAGCTAGGAAGCCCATGTATGAGATCGCGGTCTTGTTGAAGCGGGTGGCGATACGACGGAACTGTTTGATCCGGTTAAACATTCGTTCGATGCGGTTGCGATCGTCGTAAGCTTTGAAGTCGCAGGCAATGGGCTCGCGGCGGTTCGATTTCGGCGGGATCGCCGGTAAAAAACAGCCCGCACAATCAAAGCCGAGCGAACGTCGTCGCTGTCCTAGCCTTTGTCGACCACCATCGGTCTTGGGTTTCTGACCAGGAGTTGGATCAGATCTTCGACGGCCTTGCTACGGCCCGGGATGGTGGTGGAGTCGATCATGTGCTGCCAGTCGTCGGTAAGCCCAAGCTCTACAAGGCTTTCTAGAAGCGCGTCCCAAACGCCTTGCACTGCCCAGCGCCGAAACCGGACATAAACCGAGTTCCATTTACCATATCGCTCGTGCATGTCGCGCCAAGGACAATCGACCTGCGGCCATGACCTGACGCGTTCCAAACCTGCGAAATGCGCGGCCGGCCCAGGGCGCGGCGAGCCCCATTGCGACAAACATCATAGAGGTTCCCAGAAAGACTGACAGCAGAGAGGCTCCGAATTCCGCCGCCGCCGACGTCGCAATCACGGGTAGGACGCCAACCACGCCCCAGCCGGTGATCTGGGTCAGTGCGAGAAAAAACAGGACAAGGAAATGCTGTTGCACCGTCCTCTCCGAATGTCTAGGCATGATACTCTGATGACGGTAGCGAAGGGCGGCGGCCTGGTTTCACAAAGCTGCCATTCAGTCGCGAAACTCTCCGAGTCTTTCACCCCTTGAATTGATGGTACCAAGGCTCAAGTCATCAGGCGTTGGCTACGCGTTGGATCCGCTCGCGAAGCCCGAGAACCGCTATGGCAAGCGCGAGCACCATACCGCTGCACGACAGGACGAGGGCGATATGGATGCCGGTGATAATATTGCCCGCCCCGCCTGCAAGCAGCGATCCGAACACGCCGACACCGATGACCCCGCCGATCTGACGGGCGGCGTTGAACACGCCAGACGCGATCCCTGCCTGTGAACGATCCGCGCCTGACAGAAGCATGATGCTGATCGCCGGTACTGTCAGAGCAACACCGATTCCGATGATCATCAGCGGCACCATGATGAGAACATAAGTCGTGTTCCGATCTATGCCGGCGATTGAGAAATAGCCGATCGCTGCCAGTGACAGCCCCATGAGGATGGGAAGCTTCGGCCCCATCCGCGCCGACAGCGAGCCAGAGGCGAAATTCGTCACCGAGAGCACGGCGGTCATTGGCAGAAATGCGAGGCCGGCAGACAGCGGGGAATATCCCTTGCCAATCTGGAAAAACAGGCTGATCGCAAACATCAAGCCGTAGTAGCCGAAATTCAGCAGCAGGCCGATGATCGATGTAACACTTACAGTCGGCGATCTGAACAGCGACAGCGGTAGCATCGGTTCTTTGTGGCGCGCCTCGACAAGGAGAAAGCTGGCGCCAAGCACCAGAAAGCCCGCAAAGCCGGCTATAACGGCGGGATGCGTCCATCCGAGTTCACCGCTCTCGACGAAGCCGACGGTCAGGCCTGCGAGTGCCAGGATGGCCAGGATCTGTCCTGCAAGATCGAGGCTGCGTCGGCCTGCTGTCTCAACGGCCGGCGCATAGACCGCAGCCAGCCAGATGCCCAGCGCACCGAACGGAAGATTGATCAGGAAGATGCTCGGCCAGCCGAACCGATCGACCATAAGACCGCCAACGATCGGACCGGCGCCGAGAGCGATACTCGCCGTACCCGCCCATATCCCGATGGCCTTGGCGCGGGCCTTGGGTTCGCTGAAAGTGCTGTTCAACAAAGCAAGCGATGAGGGGACGCAGAGCGCGGCGGCCACGCCCTGGATCACCCTCGCCGCAATCAGTAGTTCGATATTGCTCGAAAGCCCGCAGGCAAGTGATGCCAGCGTGAAGAGCGCCAACCCGGCGATCATGATCGGCTTCGGCCCGAACCGATCGCCTAGTGCGCCAGTCGATAGCAGCAGACTGGCAAAGGCCAGGGTGTAGGCGTTCAGCACCCATTGCAGCCCTGTGATGTTTGTCCCCAGCGAGGATTGGATGCGCTCGAGTGCCACATTCACCACCGTCACGTCGAGGCAGATGATGACGAAGGCGAGACTGGTCGACAGAAGGATCAACGATGAGGACGAAATTCTGGGGAGGGCCACGCGGTGGGTTCTTTCAGGAGCGGAATTGGAAAAGACTGTCGTCATTCCACTGGATATAATTCCGGTGTATAGTTTGATAAAGGACCTGAAGTTTGGATCACATCCAAGGAAAATTTGGCAATGGATCTCGTCAAGGCGATGTCGATATTTGTGCGGGTCGTAGACGCTGGCAGCATTACATCAGCCGCCGTCGCCTTCGAACTGTCACCGACGATGGTCGGCAATCATCTTCAGGCGCTCGAGCAGCACCTTGGCGCTAAACTGCTGCATAGGACCACGCGCCGGCAAAGCGTCACGGAATTCGGTCGAACCTACTACGATCGATGCATGGAAATATTAGGCCTCATCGACGACGCGGAGACCCTGGCTTTCGAGGCGCAGACAAGCTGCAAGGGTCAGCTCCGAATAACCGCGCCGACCATCTGGACCAATGTTCTGCTCGTTCCGGCGCTGACCGAGTATTTTAGGAGGTACCCCGAGATTGATCTCGATGTGGTCGCCAGCGATAAGGTGCTGGACCTTGCCGACAACGGTTTCGAAGCCGCCATTCGCTTCGGTACACCCATTCCGCCAGACCTGGTGGCGAGAACGCTCCAGCCTTATCGGCATGTTCTTTGCGCGGCGCCGGCTTATCTCGACGTCTATGGTGTGCCGGCAGTGCCTGAAGATCTTGCCGGGCATCAGGCCATCAATTTCGGTTTCCCATCGAGCTCTGAGTGGTGGTCGCAGACGCCGTCATGGCGGCTATCCGGCCCGGATGGAGAAATCACCGTTCCGACCAGATCTCGTCTGAAAATCGACAGCACCTACAGCATGCTAACCGCAGCCTTGGCCGGCATGGGCCTTGCGATGCTTCCACGGATCATGGTGGCTGGGGATCTCGCGGCAGGTCGCCTGATCGCCGTGCTGCCGGATTTCGCACCGTCGTCGCGGCCGGTCAACTTGCTTTACCGCCAGGATCGCCGAACTTCGCCGAAGCTCCGCAGCTTCGTCAGTTTTGTCATCGAAAAATTCGGGGCGGCAGACCAGGGTTCGGCGGCGTAGGACGTTTATGATAAGCACACCAATCAACCTTGTCGGAGGCTAGGGTAATTCGACAAAGTTCCATAATTGCGGTTACGGCTCGCTCGTGTCGTTTGCGTGCGTCTCCCTAGATATGCGTTCCCGGTCTGTGCTCATAACGTCGCATAAGGTCTCAACGGGAACGCCGTGGGCAATCTCGAACGCCAGAGCGGCATCGCAGCGTCCCAGTCTGAATTCAAGTCACGGCACTTTTAACTGTCGCAGAAGTGCGCCAAAGTCTGAAGGCCTAAGACAACAGACAGAGGGCGTCAGCATGACCGCCAGCCGCCGTGCAAGCCTTGGCGAGGTGAGGAAATTCTATGCGCGCAGCTGGTTTTGCGACCCAAGTGTGCCTTGGCAAAAAGGGACCGTCGAGAACACCAACAAGCGCATTCGACCCTTTCTGCCAGGCACCACAGATCTGGCAGTTGTGTCGCAACGCGACCTTCTCCACCTCACACGCCATATCAACGATCAACCACGCAAATGCCTCGGATACAAGACGCCGACAGAAGTGTTTATGGCGCATTTGCACGAAGATAGGTGATCCCCTATCCTGCAAAGCAGGCATGACGCACTTCGGTTAGCTTCTCCACAATCAAATGGCTATGTTTCATAGTGTCCCATGATCCGGCCGCTACCAAAGCACATCTTCCACGGGACGAATGGGCGCCGCCGCGCTCCCAGTCCCGACAAGATACTCGAGATCGATCTGGATAGTACGGCACAAGGATGTCAAGGGAACGTCATGGGCCCGGTTTTCGAACGGATCCTGCAAGTCGGCGCCGACGCGATCCATCGCCAACAGCATGAAGCCAACGATCGTCGAGGCAAGAGGTGTATAGATCGCCAGTCCGTCCACGAGACCGATCGGCAGCAGTATGCAGAAGATGTGCACGAACAAGGTCGGGTAATATCCATATCCCCTGGGGAGAGGCGTGTTCTTGATCCGCTCCATTCCTCCTTGAGCGTTGCTCATGTCGACGAGCCGACTTTCAATCTGGACGCTTCGAACTGAGTCGACCCAACCCTTGTGACCTGCCTCGGCCAGCAGGGAGGCGGACCCGTTGAGTAGCGCATTTGGTACGTTGGACGCACCGCTTAGTTCCTCGAGTTCCACTTCTGACAGAAACGGCCGGATTTCTTCCCTATTTGGTTGGCGGCGAAGATGACATCTGAGAGCATGGACGTACGCGATCTGGCGACGCACCAGCTCATGGCGAAGGCTGTCGCTTTCAGGATGCTTGTCGATCAAGTGAAACACCTCCCGCCCGTAGGAGCGTGACGCATTCACCATCGCGCCCCATAAAGTGCGTGCCTCCCACCAGCGATTGTAGGCGTTGTTGTTGCGAAACCCTAGAAACAGCACCAGCGCAGATCCGAGTAGGCTCATCGGCAGCGCCGGCAGGTTCAGCCAGGGATGTGGCAGATAAACATAGGCCAGCGTAACGATGATATCCCAGAGGAAAAGCAGAGCCAGCGGCCATCCTATGTAGCCGAGCATTCGGTGTAGACGGGCGGATTGAGGTAAGATCATTCCAAACTTTCTTAAAATTCAGCGCCGTCAAACAAGATGCGACGCCGCAATCTCCATTTCTTGCCATTGCCATCCGGATATTGCCGCCCCTTGCACCTCGAGCATCGCGGCTCCGCCAGGCACCAACAGCCGGCCATGAAGAAACAGGCGATATGAGGAAAAATTCCCTTAGGCGGTGACGATTAAACCGTCTTTGCGCACATCAATCCGCCGCATCACGCATGGGTGAGTGCGGCATCACATGCGGCCTTTGGCGTCCGCTGACGGCGACCGGGAGGGTCTGTCCGTCTGTCACCGCAATGAAATGGCCTGCCTCGCCGTCGAAGATAAGAACTTCTCCGCTTTCGATATCGAAGAACCAGCCATGGAGCGTAAGGTCATTAGTGGCAAGCTTTGCAGCGACGGACGGATGCGTTCTCAGATGGTCCAACTGGACAACGACGTTTTCCATGGCGACTGCACGAATGCGATCTTTCTCCTCCAAGGATTGCGGATAAGCTTCGCACACGATAGCCCGTGCCGCGTGACTGTGTTTTAGCCAAGC
This sequence comes from Rhizobium sp. 2YAF20, assembly GCF_052114685.1. Classification (NCBI taxonomy): domain Bacteria; kingdom Pseudomonadati; phylum Pseudomonadota; class Alphaproteobacteria; order Hyphomicrobiales; family Rhizobiaceae; genus Rhizobium; species Rhizobium sp. 2YAF20. The sequence continues at coordinate 7,482 of NZ_JBFRFF010000015.1, forward strand.
TGCAACGTTTGGCATGGATTCGAGCAGCTCTGGATGGCATAGTCCTTTCATGGCGCCGCAATCGGAGTGGCCGCACACGATGATATCGCGGACTTCAAGAGCGACAACAGCGTATTCGATCGCTGATGAAACGCCACCATTGGCAGTCTGGAAAGGCGGAACGATGTTGCCAGCGTTCCGGCATACAAAAAGCTCGCCCGGTCCCGACTGCGTGATGGTTTCCGGCATGACCCGGCTGTCGGCGCAGGAAATCATCAATGCCTGAGGCTGCTGTCCTTCTCGGGCGAGTTTGCGGTAGAGCGCCGCGTCGTGCGGGAAAACGGCGCCGCGAAAGTTCGATATACCCTTCAGCAGATTGTTCATGGTAATCCTTGGTTTGGACATAGATTTCGCAGGATGTGGATGGAAGCCTGCCTTCAGGGCCGATTAACGGCCGGTGTCATGCCGACGGGCAAGTTTCGGATAGCGCTCGACCCAATTCAACTGGCCTCGGCTATTTGGCACCGCTGGCGGGGTTTCAGTGCACCAACTCAATTGCGGACGACCGCAATGGCCTTCGTCTTGTGGGTGAATGTGGGCAAGCGGAGTTTGAACCCGGCGATGACAAGATCGAAGGAAAACGACGCAGAAACAATCTGCGATCAATTCGGAGAGCATTGTGGCTCGGTGCTGCTCCGTTCCCATCTTGGTGCGCAAGAAGTTGTTCTTCAAGCGAGCCAATGAGCCCCAGCCAACGTCGCGTGGCGCGCTGAGTCCCTAGCTCCATTTTTCCGCACGCGTCGATATTCGCGCGTGCCATTAAAAATCGGAAACCGATCATGTCCCGAAGTCCTTGTCCGGCAATCTGTCGGGAAGGTCCGACATAACAGACGCGCCGGGGTGCGACTGCCAGAGGGGCCCGGACCATGGGTCCCTGTTCATATGAGGAGCCAAGGTCCGCTGTTCAAGGACTGCATGTGGCGGTATCTCAGGCCACTGCGGCGAGAAACATCCATCCTCGTAGCGTGATCATGTTCTAAAAAGTCGGACAGATTCACCACTTTCGTGATGGGGTGGACACCCATCGACGGCATCGATGTGCCAAGGTGGCGGGTGTTTAACCTCCACAATAGAGGAGTGCCCGAAATGGACGTTAGTACAATTGGGTTGGATCTGGCGAAAAATGTGTTTCAGGCGCATGGCGCCGATGCTTCGGGAGCTGTGGTTTTCCGAAAGCAATTGCGGCGTGGCAAGGTGTTGAGTTTCTTCGCTAGCCAGCCGGGTTGCGTGGTTGCAATGGAAGCTTGCGGCGGAGCGCATTATTGGGCGCGCGTTATCGGAGATCTCGGCCATACGGTTCGTTTAATCCCACCGGCCCATGTAAAGCCGTTTGTGAAACGCCAGAAAAACGACATGGCCGACGCCGAGGCGATCTGCGAGGCCGCTCAACGACCGACGATGCGGTTTGTCGCGGTGAAGAGTGAGGAGCAGCAGGCGAGTTCGGCGGTATTTCGGGTTCGAGATATCCTGGTGCGGCAACGTACTCAACTGATTAATGCGTTGCGTGGACATCTTACGGAATATGGGCTGATTGTTGCCCAAGGGCCGGCCCACGTGGCCAAGTTGGTTGAACAGGTTGGGGATCCCGAAAGCGATCTGCCGGAGACAGCGCGTATAGTGCTTCTCATGCTCGTCGAAACGCTCAAATCTTTGGAGGAGAAGATCAAGCAACTCGATCGCGAAATCGTACGACGCGCCCGTGAAGACAAAGACGCGCGCCGGTTGACGACAATCCCCGGCATCGGGCCTATAACCGCAACGGCTCTTGTTGCGCTGGCACCGGGCGCCACAACCTTCAAGAAAGGCCGCGACTTTGCCGCCTGGTTAGGCCTGACGCCACTGCAACGTTCAACAGGAGGAAAACAGAAACTCGGTGCGACATCGAAAATGGGCGAACGAACGCTTCGACGCCTGCTGATCATCGGCGCCAGCGCTGTGGTCCAACAAGTTTGTAAACGCGGCAGCCAACAAGAAACGTGGCTTGCTCGCATGCTCGCTCGCAAACCGCGCATGCTTGTGATCGTGGCTCTGGCCAACAAGCTGGCTCGGATCGCCTGGGCACTGATGGCATCGGGCGAGACATATAGAGCTCCGGCGGCGGCCTAGCCGCATAGCCTGAGGCGTCGAGGATGTAGGAAGGTCAAAGGAAGGTATGGCGAAACGGTCGATGAGAGGGGCCAGAAGAATCAGTTCACGACGAAGTGCATCAAAGCACGCTTTCGTGGTTTGGATCTGGTCCGCTAACTCCCATACGGGCCCGCGACACTTAAAGGTCGCTTCAGAGGCCGGACAGATGTCAGCACCCGACTACTAGCAAATGATACCTGACTGAAAATTCTTCTTGCATTCACCGGGGTGTCCACAGATGTCGTGACGCCGGTATGTTTCCCGGCGCAGAGGCGCTCGGAGCGAACAGTGGAAAACTCCATTGTTGCCAGAGACTTAGTGCATCATATCCAAGAGAAAATGACACGCAGCCGGTTTGTATCCTTTCAAGGCGAGCAACGGAGGGCGAATTGCGGCCCGTTGGATGATTCTATGCAGCCACGGCTGACCCCACCGAACGTGACAGGGGTCAGGATGCGCGTGAACTTCTGTTTGCTTTAATCTCCCTCAGTCCGCGTTCGTTCGAAGCGTCGTATTTTCGGATGTCGCCGTGCATCCGCTCCTGCCACCGGTTGACGAACGCTATAGTATCAGCGGCATCAAGATGTGCGCTGAGAGCAGCCTCATCTGACCAGCGTTCCGAAATGATCAATCGACCAGCTTGCGTATCGTCCACAGCAGCGTCGTAGGAGATGTTTCCCGCACGCTGTCGTGTGGCAACCGCGAGCAACTGCAGATCGCCGAGAAACTGTGGCAGGTCGGCGGGGTCCACGTGCATGGACCCTGTGATGATGAGCATCACGCATTCCTTTCCATGTTGGTCCCCAGGCCACTGACCTAATGTTAACCAGGGCCTTGGATGATCAGCCGGCGACAAGAACGATCTTGCCCCGGATCCCGCCTCGTGAAGCGCGCTCATGCGCGGCCGCAGCCTCCGCCAACGGATATCTGCTGTCGATGACGACACGGAGTGTGCCGTTGGAGAGCAACCGACCGGCTTCTGCCAGTTGCGCGCCGTTCGAGCGAACCTGGGTCGATGACACAATAATCCCGCGCTTGGCAGCTTCATCATAACCAGAGAACCCTAGCGGGTTGACGAGGAACAGCGCTCCACCCTGCTTGATGACGCTCAGGAAACGCTCCATGTTCGAACCGCCGACAGCATCGATGACAAGATCGACGTTCTCTGCGGCCGCCTCAGCGGAAGTCTTGGTGTAGTTGACGAATTGATCAGCGCCCAAGTCCCGCAGCAAGCCCTCGTGCTTGCCAGAGGCGACGGCGATCACATGTGCTCCTTTCCATTTCGCCACCTGAACCAGCAAGTGTCCCACGCCACCGCCCGCGCCATTGACCAGAACCGTCTTGCCTTCCAGCGGGACCGGGGCATGGGGAAACGATTGGAACGGATTGGATGCGTCATGGCCAAGATCAACCAGAAACTGCCAGGCTGTGAGTAACGACATCGGCGCGCCTGCCGCCTGGATGTGATCGATGCCTGCGGGTTTTAATGCCAGTTCCGATGCGGGGACCGTAACATATTCGGCATAGGCACCGCTTCTCTTCATCAGGTCCTCGGGAAAGCGCACCATCGCGTAGACCTCATCACCGACGTCGAACGCCGAAACGCCGTCGCCGATTGCGGCCACAACGCCCGACACATCGCTGCCAAGGATCAATGGAAAGGTCGGATCAGGCTGCCATTCGGGCGGTAGCGTCCGATACCCATTGCGCAGATATAGGTCTGGTGGGTTGATGCCGGCCGCATACATGCGGACAAGCACTTCGCCAGGTGAAGCGACCGGGCGGGGAGCTTCCCCATAACGCAGGACCTCCGGGCCACCGAATTCATGCAACTGCACCGCTTTCATCATCTCAGTCATCACAGCCTCGTTCAATGTGTTTTCGTCACCAGTAGATAGGGCCAATCGAAAGCGTTGATAATTACGTCCTGTTTCGGTTTAATAGTGCCATGAAGGAACAAATCGGATTTGAACGGCTAACTGGGCTGATCGCCTTTGCCCGAGCCGGCTCGTTGGGCAGCTACACGGCTGCTGCACGTTCGCTATCCGTCTCGCCGTCAGCGATCAGCAAGAGCATCCAACGGCTGGAAGCGCACCTCGGCGTCTCTTTGTTCACCCGTACAACGCGCTCGCTGACCCTCACGGCGGAGGGGCGTGACATCCATGGACGCGCACTGCGACTGTTGCGCGACGCGGAAGAGATCGAGCAGGCGGCAAAAATGGCCCGTGCTGAACCCGCCGGCACATTGCGGATTGCTGCTTCATTGGCGATTGGCCTTCATGTCATCGCCCCTGCACTTGCGAAATTTCGGAAGCTCCACCCGAATGTGACGTTTGACCTGCGGCTGAGCGACCATATGGTCGACCTCGTCGAAGAGGGCATCGATCTGGCTGTCCGGATTGGCGACCTGCCAGACTCGCGCCTGCTGTCGCGTCGGCTCTCGCCCCATCGGCTCAGCTGTTATGCTTCCCCCGATTATCTCGCAACGCGCGCCACTCCGAGGCACCCGAATGATCTGGAGGCGCACGAAACCGTCAACCTGCGCTATCAAAGCACGGGTCAGGTGTTTCGTTGGCCTTTCCGTATTGGCGATCGTGACATCGAGATCTTACCGTCCTCTGGTATCATCGTTGATGCGAGTGAGGCCGTCATGGCGACGATCGCTGCGAACGGAGGCATTGGAATGGCCGCGAGCTTCATGGCTGGGCCCTGGGTCAAGCGCGGGGAGCTAGTGCCGGTCCTGTCGGATTTCGCCGTCGAGCGTAACAACGTCACGGCAGTCTGGCCCGAAAGCCGCCGCTCCAATCCTGCTGTTCGCTCCTTTTTGAAGGCATTGATCGAGCTGTTCTAGCCGCTGGCTGGTGAAAGAGTGAGGCCCGGCGACCGTTTGGCAAGCCAGGACGATGTAAGCTGGGATCCCCTCAACCGGGTACTGACGATCTAATCCGCAAGTGCAAAATGAAGTGTTTAGCGACAGGATCGAACGAGCGATTTCCACTCGGGCTGCCAGCAGGCTCGTCGGTTGACGGAGGGGGGCGGATCGCCAGCCGCACTTACATCGAACATGGCTTGCATCGTTTTCTATGACGAGCAGTGCGACCGTTAAGGAACGGTCGCAGATGCCAGTCACTTGCTGTCGGCGGCCTTAAGGAACTCCTGCAGAATATTTCCCACTTGCTCCGGTGCCTCCTCCGCGATGTAGTGCCCGCTTTCGGCAAGATGTTCGAGCTTCGGATTTTTGAATTTTTCCTTCATCAGTTCGACCAGCAAACCGTTGCCAAGGCCGCCGATGCCCAGCGAGGGCATGGCTAATTGATCCGGATAGGTCAGTTGGTCATCGAGATCCTGGGCGTAGGCCTGGTACCAGCCATTGCCGCCGCGGATGCCGTCCTTGGTGTTATAGGCATGGGCGTAGACTGCGCGGTCACGCTCCGTCAGCGCGTCCTTTTTGTACAGCAGCGAGTCCCAGAACCAATTCTGGTAGATATACGCACGTCCCTCGATCAGCTCTTCGGGCATGTCATGCACCTGGTTGAAGGCGAACCACCAAAGGAAAAAGTCCTTCTGGAAATTGCCGGTCAGGGGATGTGGCGGAACGAGCCGCATGTCGCGCGTGCTTTGGGGTTGGGCCGACACATCCAGGAAGGTCACCGATGTCGTCGCCTCAGGATAGTTTGCGGCATAGGCATAGGCGACTTGCGATCCGATATCGTGGCCGACGATATGGGCTTTGTCATAACCGAGGGTCTTGAGAAGCTCATGGATATCCTTGGCCATGTTCTTCTTGTCGTAGCCATCCTTCGGCTTGTCCGTTGCGCCCATGCCGCGAATATCGACAGCGATCACACGGTGGTTTTTGGCGATATCAGGCATGATCTTGTGGAATGCCCACCATGTCTGCGGCCAGCCCGGCATCATGATGACAGGCGTGCCCTGGCCGCCCTGCACGTAGTGAATTTGGATGCCGTTCACCTCTGCAAAGCCGCTTTCGAACCCTTTCAGCTCGCCGACCAGGGTTTCGTCGGAAACGTCGATGCCTTCATAGGGGTTTCCCTTGTCGGTGACCTGCGCGGACAGCGTCGCGGGCAGCATCAGTGCCAAAACGCCTCCTAGAACCAATAAGCTAGACAGTCTCATGTCGTTAAACTCCATTGAAGTGTGGGGCGTCGGATCGCCTCGCCGGGCAGAGCGGTGACGCTGGTGGGTGAAGGGCCGCCCTCCGCCCTCTTTCCTCGACACAGCGGCGATATAAAACGTCGTCAGCCGGCGGCTTTTATCTCTGCAGCCTTTGCAAGCATCTCGACCCAATCCTGATGATATTTGTAAAGTGCCCCGGGATGCTTGCGCCCGATCTCGTCGAGATAGAAGGCGCCGTTCAGCGTCTCCTCGGTGAGCAGGTGGCAGCCGCCGTCCATGGGCGTGATGACCCAGCCGTGAAACGCGCTCGCGCCGGTTTGATCGCCGTCTACCGTCGTCGACCACGACAGGCGACGAAAAGGGATACATTCGCTGACGATGCAACTCATCGGGAAACCGACCGTAACCCGACTATACCGTGTTCCCAGCTTGAGCTCGGTATCCCCGCCCAGGATCTTGATCTGATCCTCGGGCGGAAAATAGCTCGACCAATTCTCCGCTTCGACGAGGAGCTGCCACACCACTTCGGCTGGTGCTTTCACGTCGATCTCGTTCAGCGCATAGAGCGCCGAGACCCGGGGATCGTGTTCGGGGGGAAAGATCACTTTGTTGAGCATCTTATATCTCCTGTCTCCGTCTTGATGCATCGGCGTCCTATCGACTGACGGATGTCGTTCAGAACTTCAGTTCCTGTGGGCGCCGTTGTTGAGTGCTTCAGTCTGCCGGCTCAGACCTGAGCCCAGCCGCCATCGACGGTCAGTTCCACGCCGGTGATAAATTCGGAATCGTCGCAAGCCAGGAACAATGCGGACTTGGCGATGTCGTGCCCGGTACCCATCCGGCCAAGCGGCGTATGGATCGTCGCCTGGGTTTTCATCTCAGCAATCATCTCTTCGCTGAGACCGGTTCTGCGCATGATGTCCGTATCGATGTAACCGGGAGCGAGAGCATTGATCCGGATACCCTTCGCTCCGTATTCCGCGGTCAGGGAACGGGCCAGGGACCGGAGTGCCGCCTTCGTCGCCGAATAGACCGATAGCCCCGCGGTGCCCCTGACTCCCTGGATCGAGGTGTTGAGGATGACCGACCCGCCAGCTTGCATAAGCGGGATGAGCTTCTGCACGCTAAAGAACGTGCCCTTCAAATTTATCCCGGCCGTGAAATCAAAATCGTCGCTGGTGACCTCTTCGAAAAGGCCGGCTCTGGCGCTGCCTGCATTGGCAAACAGAATATCAAGCCGCCCATGTCGGGCCTCGACATGGGCGCGCAGGGCATCGAGGTCGGCAAGGTTGGAAATATCGCCGCGAAAGGCTTCAACACCTTTGCCGATATCCCGAACCGCGGCATCGAGCGCCGACTGGTCCCGGCCCGTGATGACGACCTGCGCCCCTTCCGCCACGAACAGGTTTGCGGTGGCAAATCCCATTCCCAGGCTGCCACCGGTGATGACGGCTATCTTTCCGTCCAGCTTTCCCATTTCGGCTTCCTTCCGCTGAGCTGCTCGAAAGCAGCGATGGGCGGAACTTAGTCGCTAGGCATTTGCCGTCGTAGGCCGGACGACGGACTACCATCTATTCCCTGGGAGGAATGGCTTAAGGTGCGATGCGCAAGGCTGGCTCCTCGGCGCAGATCTGCGCAAGAAAATCGATGACGACCCGGAAGCGCTCCGGCAGCTGTCTGCCACTCGCGGAAACAACATGGATCGGTGAGGGGGCCGGCGCGTAACTCTCAAGGATCGGAACGATTGCTCCGGCCCTGATGTCGGCTGCAAACATCGCACGCCCAGCGTAACCGATGCCAAGTCCCGCGAGCACCGCAGCGCGCTGGTCCTCGGCGTCGTTGGATCGGATAGTCCCTTCCGGTTCCAGGAGGATGGGCCCCTCAAGCCCCTTGAATTTCCAGGCCTGCGTGGCGCCCTGTGTCTGGCCGACGATGAGATTGTGGGAACGCAGATCCGCCGGGCTCAAAGGGATGCCATGTTGTTCGAGATAGGCAGGTGTTGCCGCGACAACCATATGCAAGTCGCCGATCCTACGGGCAACAAGGGAGGAATCGGCGAGCGCTCCGACACGCAAGGCAATATCGATGCCCTCCCGGACAAGATCGACGCGGCGCTCCGAGACTGACAGGTCGATCGAGACATTCGGATGGCGTTGAATGAAGGCAGGGAGGCGGGGAATGATATACATGCGACCGAGTGCGGGTGGCGTCGCCAGCCGGACCAAGCCTGCCGGGCTTATCCTGTTTTGCCCAATCCGGAGCTCGGTTTCCTCCAGGTCACCCAGAATGCGGGTCGCGGATTCGTAGAGGTCTTGGCCCGCGGCAGTCGGGTTGAGGCCACGGGAGGTTCGATTGAGGAGGGGAACGCCAAGGCGAGCTTCAAGTGCTGCGATTTGTTTGCTGACGGCCGGTTGGCCTATACCGAGTTCGCGCCCGACGTGCGAAAAGCTGCCGCGCTCGACGACACGAACGAAAAGCCTCAATGAAGAAAAGCGATCCACGAGCCCATTCCTTTCGAGAATATCACTTACACGACCGTGTTGCACGGATCAGGTCGTAATCAGCATTTAGCCTTTCAGCAAATGATCATCTGACACGCTCGTAGTTTGCCCGTCCGAAGGCGGACATGCGATTCAGCACGCTGGCGGCGATGCGCGTTTCGGTGGTCTGGTTTTCGATGTTCTTGGCGTGCAGCCGGTCGCCGATGACCGACTTCCAGCGCCCTATCTGAGTTTCGATCCGGGATCTCTGGTTGTAGCCGGTCGCGGCCTGCCAGGCCATCCGGCCGTGTTTGGCGATATGCTCGATATGCTGGTTCCGCTGGCAATTGCCGCCGGGAACAGCGTTCTTCGGAGGCGGGACGACGACATCGGCCTCGTATCCGAAAGCGGCCGCCAGGCAATCTGAAACGCCAGAGCCATCATAGGCGCCGTCTGCCAGAAACCGACCTACTGGTGCGTCGACACGTTCGAGGCATCACCATCAAATCGGCCGTAGCTGTCTTTGGTTGATAAAGGCCTCGTACGATTTGGAACTGCTCTTGTTCCGACCCCAATAAGGGTCATCGCAATCGGGCCAAATTTCTCTATATGAAATGGTGGGATTTGGCAGACAAAGGGGCTAACATCAATGGCGGAATATTCGGCCGAAGAAAACGCCATAAGTGACAAAAACCGCGAAAGCTCCGATCGACCGCTACTCGATCTTTCGGATGATGCCGTCAAACGCATGATCAAGGGCGCAAAGAAGCGTGGCCACTTGACCATGGCGCAGCTGAACAATCTGGTTTCCTCCGATGATCTGTCCTCCGAATATGTCGAGGACTTAATGGCCAAACTCTCCGACATGGGGATCAACATCATCGATGATGATGAGGTCGATGAAGACAATACGGATGAGGAGGAGGAGAGAGGCGAGAGCGACGGCGATACCGAGATCGTCGCCGCGTCTTCGAAATCGCTGGCGACCGTCAAAAAGAAAGAGCCCGGCGGGCGCAGCGATGATCCGGTGCGGATGTATCTGCAGGAAATGGGCAGCGTCGAGCTTCTGTCGAGACAGGGCGAGATCGCCATCGCCAAGCGGATAGAGTCCGGCAGGGAAACGATGCTCGCAGGTCTTTGCGAGAGCCCCCTCACGTTTCAAGCAATCATTATCTGGCTCGACGAATTGCTCGACGGCACCACGATGCTGCGTGACATCATTGACCTGGAGGCGACCTACTCCGGCCCGGATGCTAAGGCCGCTCCCGAATTCAAGGGCGCCGAGCAGATCGAGATCGATCGCAAAGCAGAGGAGGAGCGGGACCGGCTGCGCAATGCCCGCTCGGTCGAGGAAGATGTGACCAACGTCGGCGGCGAATCCTCCGCGGTCGAAGAGGTCGAAGAGGACGAGAGCCTTTCCGTTGTCGCCATGGAAACAGAACTTCTGCCACAGGTGACGGCCGCTCTCCAGAACATTGCGGATACCTACAGCCGATTGCGCGAACTCCAGGATAGGAAGCGTCGAGACCAGGAAGAAGAAAAACTCCTCGGCACCTACCGCGATGAATTGATCACTGCGGTCAAATCGCTTTCGTTTCACAACAAGCGCATCCTCAGCCTCATCGAACAGCTGTTCGACATCTCTAAGCGCCTTGTTGTCAGCGAAGGTCGCCTCCTGCGCCTGGCTGAATCGCACGGCGTCGGACGCGGTGAATTTCTCGATCACTACAGCGGATATGAACTGGACCCTCGCTGGTTGGATCGGGTTGCCGAGCTTACGGGCAGGGGATGGAATTCGTTCGTCAGCCAGGAAGCCAAAGTGATCCGATCGATCCGCGACGAGATCAGCGCTCTGGTGCTCGACACGGGGATTTCGCTGGCGGAATTCCGGAGGATTGTTACCCTGGTGCAGAAGGGAGAACGGGAATCCAACCTCGCGAAGAAAGAGATGATCGAAGCTAATCTCCGGCTCGTTATCTCGATCGCCAAAAAATACAACAATCGGGGCCTTCAGTTTCTCGACCTAATCCAGGAAGGCAACATTGGCCTGATGAAGGCGGTCGACAAATTCGAATATCGCCGGGGTTACAAGTTCTCGACCTACGCGACCTGGTGGATCAGGCAAGCCATCACCCGTTCGATCGCGGACCAGGCCCGGACGATCCGCATTCCCGTCCACATGATCGAGACGATCAACAAGATCGTCCGGACATCGCGCCAATTGCTGAATGAATTGGGCAGGGAGCCAACGCCGGAAGAACTCGCTGAACAGCTGGGAATGCCTCTGGAGCGGGTCAAGAGGACCCTGAAGATCGCCAAGGAGCCGATCTCGCTGCACACGCCAGTCGGTGACGACGATGGCGATGCAAGCGTCGGCGACTTCATTGAGGACAAAAGTGCTGTTAATTCGCTGGATGCCGCTGTGCTGTCAAATCTACGTGAGACAACCACAAGAGTTCTTGCCACGCTGACAGCCAGGGAGGAGCGGGTGCTTCGCATGCGCTTCGGCATCGGTATGAACAATGATCATACGCTTGAAGAAGTCGGTCGGCAGTTCGCGGTCACTCGAGAGCGCATTCGCCAGATCGAAGCCAAGGCACTGCGCAAACTGAAGCACCCGAGCCGCAGCCGCACCCTCAGGTCTTTTCTCGAAACAGCTTGACGGTGGTTAAGCCACCTCCCAATCCCGCGAAATAAAGTGTTTAGTTGTGTATATCGCGTTCTAAAATAACAGCTTGCGCTGACACTGCGAAAGTGCGGGTCTTGGGTTCGATACTGTTCAAGGCGTGACCAGTTCCTTCGATCAGATCGAGTTCTTTGCGGCGCTACTTTATCTGGCCGCGTTATGCGGCCTCCCAAACCTGGTTCAATATCTTTGCCGCCAAGGCCGCTTTGTCCTGCGGCAGGAAGCGACCGTAGTGCTGCTGCACCACGTCCGGCGTGTCCTGGATGGCATAGCTGGCCTGCTCATAAGAGCCAGTGTGTTTCAGGATGTGGGTTGCCAGAATATCCCGCAGGTTATGTGGCCCATGCGGCAATAAGCCCTTAATGGCGCCACGGCCGGTATAAGGATTGTAGATCCCGTTGCGTTGGATCACCGTCCGCCATGCTTCGTAGAATTTCGTCGAGTCGTAAGCCGCATCGATGCTGGTCGTCTTCACCGTTTTGACGAACAGTGTGCCAGGATCTTTGGCGTTACCGAGCAGCACACCGCGATGCTTGTCGATATAAGCCTCGAGATATTTGTAGAGATCAAGCAAATCGGGCAAGATCAGGCGGAAGGGCTTTTGGCCGAAGAAGGACGAGCCGGAATTCTTGAACGCGACCGACGGGATAAGCACTTCCCATCCGCCCTCACGGTCGTTCCAGCGAAGCTCGCCGCATTTCATATCCTCGAGCCGGCGCTCCAACGTTTGGAAATGTCCACGCGGGCAGACACGCAATTGACGGTGGTTCTTCTGTCGAAGCCCGAGATGCAGGCCGAGACGAAGCAACAGGAATGACCGGACGGCCTCAGCGGCCGGTCGCGGATATCGATCCTCGTCAGGCATGCGTTTCAGAATCTCGTCGGTGATCTTGCGATATTCAGCCAACGGGCTATCTGCTTCGAGAATGCACATGATCGGCTCGAACGGATCGCGATGGACGCGCATGACACGTTGGATTTCTTTCGAGCGGTTTGCCGCATGTCGATGAAATGCATCGCAAGCACCATGCCAGTCGCGGGCGGCGAATTCGATTTCTTCCGGTGCGATTAGGCCATCGATTGGCCGGACATTCTTTAAGAGTTCCGGATGCTGGCGGATCCAGCCCACCTCTGTTCGATCGTCATCCAGTCGATGCGGCCATTCAGGATCGGCGGCGGCTTCCGGTAAATAATTAAATTGATGAGATAGGGGCGGATATTTTCCAGTACTCGCTTCGGTGCGACCGGCGCGATGCGTACCTCGCAGAATTCCAACATTTTTCGCTGAAAATGGCGCGATGAAAGATCTTGTTTAGACATGCTCATTCCATTTCTCTCGGCACCAGCGCCGAGAGCGAGCGGGAATAGGAGCCACATTTTAAGAAACGGTGTATCCGTCGCATGGAGGCTAGCAATCAAAACGGTGCTTACCGTCATTCCTGAGGCAGTCAGCCTTAACCGTATGCATTGCTACCGATCTCCCCTGTTATGAATCATGGTCGCCATGGTAGAGATTTGCCTATGGGATTCGGGGTTTTCATTCACCGCACAGATTCGATTTACGACGACAGTCCGGCGGAACAATATCAGTTCCCGGGCCAGTATCTGGGCCGCGTCCAAGCCTGTGTTGGAGCCTGGATCGTTTATTACGAGCCGCGGAAGGTCGCGGCCACTCGCGGCTATTTCGCCGTCGCCAAAGTCGCGCAGATCATTCCAGACCCCAAAGTGCCGGGCATGTACCTGGCGCTGATCGAACTCGGTACCTATCTCGATTTCATCAATCCCGTTCCGTTTAACGGACCAGATGGCGTCATCGAGCGAGGCGTGCTGAACGAGGAGGGGCGGATTTCAGGGCGAGCACAGGCAGCCGTCCGCCCGGTATCGGCTGCTGATTTTAATCGCATCCTGTCGATGGGACTTGCAGAAGATGAGCCCGAACTGCCTCGATCGGGAGAGCCATTGGAAACACTGCTACCGAGCGGGTTAGCAGATGGTACCCAGGCACCGTTCGTATTCGAAAAGGAGCGGGACCGAGTTATGCAGTTGTCGTCCCGAATAGTTCGTGACCGCCTGTTTCGCCGCCTCGTTCTGCAAGCCTACGACAAGAGATGTGCGATCACGGGTTTGAAGCTAATCAATGGTGGCGGCCGCGCCGAGGTAGATGCGGCTCATATCCGCCCGGTGGAAGCAAACGGTCCTGATATTCTTTCCAACGGGATTGCGCTGTCCGGGACCGCCCATTGGATGTTTGACCGTGGCCTCATTGGCCTGTCGGATGATCTCGGAATCCTGATCTCGCGGCACGCGAATGATTCTGACAGCATCCGAGGCCTTCTCAACAAGACCGGTAGAGCGATTGTGCCGAGCGGCGTGTACGAGCGGCCGCATCCCCAGTTCCTGCAGTGGCATCGGGCGAACTGCTTCAAGCACTGAAGGCGACGACTGCGGCAAGTTGATCGGATCATCCGGATCAGTCCAGCGAGTTGATGTTCTGGCGGAGCATCGTTGCAAATTTCTTCAGCCCATTTTGCTGAAGCGCGTCGATAAACCCTTCAACCGTTGGCGTTGTCTTGCGCAGATTAAGCCGCGCTAGTCTGGCACTCGAAAGAAGCGCATCGGGAAACGTAATATGAAGGTCAGCCAGGAAATCATCTGGCGACTTGCTCGTCACGCCGTAAGGACGCAGGTCTCGTCTCGGAAAATCCTTGAGGTTCCAGGTGACGATGTTAGAAGCTTTTCCAGCAATGGCAGCGGCGAGTACATGCCGATCGTCAAAGTCAGGTAGTTTAAGGTCCACGGTCAACGGCCGATAGTTCACCACGTCCGCCTCCGGGAGGACGGCCTTCATTCGGTCGCGCGTAAGCTCCAGGCGTTCCATGGACAAACCCGGTGTGTTGGCGGCAAGATTGCGCATCCACTCGCCATGGATATCGTCAGTCCAGCGTGCCTCGACAAGGCCATCAAAGGCGCACTGGATCAGGACATTCCGCAGATGAAAGGGATAGAGGACGCAGGCATCATAGACCGCGACAGGCGGTTTAGAGGCCATTGGACTGGATCAAGTCCTCGGTATCTTCGGCAAGCGCGTCGACCGCCGCTTGACGAACGTCGAGCCTGGATTTCAGCCCGAGCACATCCTTTAGAAGAGCACGGCGATGTTTGCCCACGTAGCGGAATGGCAGATCGCCACGATCCATACGCAGGACGACGAGGGGACGAGAGATGCCGAGAATGGCTGCCACCTCGGTCGGGCTCAGTTCTTGGTCTTCGGCCAGCACGGCGACACGTTCGCCGCGTAGCATGTGCGCCAAAAGCGCCTCAACTGCCGCGGTGGCCGACGGCGGTATCGAAAGCATCTGTTCCTTGCCGCCTTTATGACGAACATGAAGTTCCAGCCTGTCGCCCGCGCCCAGTTTCGGCAGAGGTGAAGCCGCCTTGCGATCGCGATCCGACAGTCCGGCGAAGTGAACGATTTGGCTGGCCATGGCAATATCTCCTGGATCGTCAATATAGTAGCCGTAGTCGATAAGTGCAATAACTGAAAGTTTGCGAAATGCGATTGAGTTAATGGATTTAGCCGTCTGACCGAAGCCGCTTAGAATTTCATCTCTAAATCAAATATCTAATCCATTGGACGACGTCGCGATAGGTTCGAATCCTATCAAGGCGACCAATGTAAGCCTCTGAACGATAGCAAAATTATAGCCGGGCTTTTCGCGGTTGCTGGTTCAAATCCTCTCGGTAGAAACCCACCCCCATTTGCATCGTAGTATCACGGAGGCGGGAGCTGCTCCAATTGTTCATCCCGAGCAGTTCGGCGTGAGAAACTCGCCAGATGTTGTGGATGGCAGGGCTATTTTGAAGCCGGAAATGGGAAATCGAGCACTTCGTCCGTATAGGTCTCAATCAGGGCACTGAAAGGAAGGCCATCCGGCCCGGTCAAAAACGCCTTATGTTGGATGACGTATTTGGGCACCTTGAGTCGATCTCCCGATGACGGTGGCAGCGCCGCGCCCATTTCCCATCCATCGGGTAGGGGCTTCCATAACACCTCCGCTGACAATGTGTGCCTTTCAAAATGCAGTGCCTGGACCGCGCGGCCAAACGCGGTATTCGTCGCCTCAAGGACGTGGTTCATTTCCGGCGTCAAGCGACCCGGGACGTACCAGTTGTCCGCTTCCGACAAGACATGGTCTCCACAAGAAAGCTTCACGTGCCGGTATTTGACCAGATCGTTTGCGTCAACGTGAAGCAGCTTTCGCACATCCGCGTCCGCATTTTTTTGGGTACTGTTGTCTTGCTCGGCCACGATCTTTGAGTCTGACGACAGATGATGCGTCTCGCACCATCTGTCCAATGTGAGCGTCGCGCTATCGTGACCAAGGAGGTCGGCGTTCAAGCCATTCAATAGGGCGAGGGTCTCAAGGCGACTGATGCGGCTATCGGGAATCGATGGATCCGCGAACGCGGGCACGCTCAGCGAGATGAAAGCCAGGAACGAGGTCACAGTGGTCTTGCGAGCGATATCCATGCGAGCGAATCCTACTTCCCTTATTTTCTCACCGACATAGCATTTATCAACTCGGAATCCTCCTGACCTCGATTTCGCCATCAGCCCTTCTCTCCTCGCTTTCCACGGATGCCGAGAGGTCAAAGGGAAGGGGAGCCTCGTTGTCTGGTGTCGGCGCTAAGTCGCGTCGCTCGTCCGCTAGAGTTGAATCATTCCTATCAGACCCCCAGCGTCACGAACTCGCAACGCTCTTCTCTTCTCCCATTGCCTCACTAGGCCTACTCATCGCAGGAAAATCGCCCTTCGTGTTGCTGTTCCTGGCACTCGTAGGAATGTCGCTCAGCCATATCATGCCTACAATTTTTGGCATGATCAGGGACGCTTTCTCTCCAAAGGAACAGGGCGCAATGATAGGAAATGCCGTTGCTGCTGGCTTCCTCGGGCAGTTTCTTGCGCCCTTCTTGCTTTATCTCTATTGGCCGATCGCAGGGCAAGCTGTGGCTCCGGTGTCAATGTGCGTTGTGCCATCGCTGCTACTCTTACCCATTGGGTTTGCGCTTTATGGACGAGCTGGAAAAAAGAAAGTCAACTATCAGGAGGGGTAAGGAGCTTCAAATTTCTCACACTTTATGCCAAACAGCTGGATCGAACGGTCCCGGTATACGAAGCGCTGGGGCTCAAATTTGAGAAAGAAAGGCATGGCGACGGTCCAATCCACTTCTCCCATACAACAGGAGATCTCGTCATTGAAATTTATCCTGCCGACGAGCGCAGAGTAGCCGAGTCAATGATGCTTGGTTTCGTGGTAAAGGATCTCGCTGCCGTGAAAAGTCTCCTTCTAGAAAGAGCAGTCACGATTCTAAAGGACATCGATGTGGTGAACGGTGCCACGAGAATGATCTTCCAAGATCCGGATGGCCGTCGCTTATTTATAAGTAGTGGCGGGTAAGTTTTTGATTCTTTGACGCGGCTGAGCGAATTGGCGACGCGGGTAGGGATATGCTTAGGTAGAATATGCGAGATCTCGTGCATTATCGTGTGGATCCGCAGCAAGCACTGACCCCTCGGACGCGAGGTAGGTGCGTCTTCGGCTAGGTTACCGAGGCCCGCAACTGGTGGTCGACCAATGCTGCATGGCGAAGCGTGGGCGCTAAGGTATGTTCTCCATCCGTGCTCCGAACTTCGCATAAGGTCTCAATGGGAACGGAACCAACCGGGGCTCGGCTAGCGCCTGCCTCGCTGTCCTTACCACAGTCGCGCGCTCCCTAAATCAGCGTCTTCAGATCAAGCGAAAAGCTCACAGAAAAAAGACTTCATCTATCACGACCAAGCGTTTGATTGCCGTCCCGTCGAAATGCTGCCGGGCCCACAAATTTTCACCGTAGAGACCGCCGCAGATCACATCTCAATGACGCCGGTCAAATACCAACTATTTGAAATCGCTCCAGGTTATTCGCTGTAAAGCACGCCGCGCTCAACAAGGTCAGCTCGCGCTCGCAACAGTCTTCCTCGTTGGCGTGCTGGCCACAATCCGCCTCAGCGAGACCTTATCTCTTGGTGGCACTCGGCTTCATTGAGGGCACTCCGACGGACCCTCTCTCGATGATCGAGGTCGGTAGAACCAATCGCTCGGCCGGCCGCATTTCACCTTTCAAACGACGGATAAGCAATTCTGCAACACTTTTCCCAAGTTCATAGACCGGCTGATCAACGACAGTAATGGGTGGAGTGGTGACGCTCGTCCAATCAGCATCATGGAAGGTGATCAGCGAAATATCTTCAGGAACGCTCAGGCCGAGCGCTCGAATGACCTTGAAGATCTCAAGACCGATTAAGCTGTCGGAGGCGAGGATGGCGGTTGGTCGGTCCGGCGTGGACAGCATGCACATCACCACCTTTCGGGTCTCCTCCGGGCTCGTCGCGCCGAGCCGGACATGGCGCTCAGGCCGGTCTATGCCGGCGTCGCTGCAGACGGTGAGAAAGCCCTGGATGCGCTCTCGTACCGACGACGTGTAGATCTGCCCGAGATCCCGGAATTCATTTCCCTGCGCATCGACTGCCGTCACATAAGCGATGTTGCGATGGCCGGCATCCACCAGAACCCGGGTTGCCCGCATCGCAACATCGAGGTCGTCGACGGTGACCGTATCGACATCCAGGTCGGGCAGGGCCCGGTCGAGCAGGGCGAGCGGTCGGCCTGAGCGATTGATGTCGCGCAGGTGCGATACGTCTCGAGATTCCGATGGCGTCACTATCAGCCCGTCTACACGTTTGCTGATTAGCAGCCGCACCGCCGCTTTTTCCACCTCTATCTGCTCGCCGGAGTTGGCGAGAATGACATTGAAGCCCGCAGCCCTTGCCGCATCGGATATGCCGCGCACCGCCAGGCTGAAGAACGGGTTCTCTATGTCGCCGACGACGACGCCGATGATTCCGGACTTACCGGTTGTCATGCTGCGGGCCAGTTCGTTCGGTCGATAATCCAGCGATTTCGCCGCTGTCATGACGTCGGACCGCACCTTGTCGCTGACGACGCCGTAGCCGCCCAGGACGCGTGCGGCGGTGGCTTTTGACACCTTGGCCTCCCGGGCGACGTCGTTGACGGTTACTGAGCGCGGTTTTTGCGTTGAATTTTTCATGTGCTGAAGGACTACAAGAGTTGTTGACGGAAGGTCAATGTGGAACTAACACTTATCAAATGAGACCGGTCTCAATTAATAAGATACCGGTCTCTTTGCAATCATCGGCGAGTAAGAGGAAAAATTCGCTGACTGACGAGAATGCCAAAAAAGAACAACCCTCAGAGTGGAGAACCAGATATGACCAACGTTGGAATTCTCGAGTCGTTGATGTCGCCGGTCCGCGCCGGCGCAATGGCTCTCATGATGGCATGCGCCGGCGCCGGGTTTGTCTCGCTGGCCCTTGCAGCAGACGACAACCCCTACGGGCTCATAGATGCGAAGGTTATCAGCGTCGGCACAATGGGCGATGCCAAGCCCTATGCCTTCACCCAGGCGGATGGCACGTTTACGGGGTTCGACGTCGAGTTCTTCCGGAATGTCGCAGGCCGTCTCGGTTTCAAGCCGGAGCAGGTGATCTTCACTGGACAGGAGTTCTCGGCGCTGATGCCTTCAGTTGCCAATGAACGGTTCGACGTGGCGGTTGCAGCCATCGGCACGACAGAAGCGCGCAAGAAGACAGTCGATTTTTCTGACGGCTACCTCGCGGGCTATCTTTCGGTCCTCACCGCCGACAAAGCGATAACCTCAGCAGACGGCCTCAAGGGCAAGCGTCTCGGCGTCGTGCAAGGCACGCTACAGGAAATCTATGCGGCGAAGAATTTCACCGGGACGGATCTCGTCAAATTCCCCGACAACAACTCCGCCGTTGCCGCGCTCAACAACGGATCGGTCGACGCGCATTTCCTCGACTACGAGGCCGCCAAGCAATATGGCGAGCGTTACCCGGAACTGAAGATCGCCGTTAACATTCCCTCCTTCGATGCGCCGGCTGGTTTCGTCGTGCGCAAAGGCAATGACAAGTTCCGCGACGCGCTCAACACGGCGCTGCATGCAGCCATGCAAGACGGCACCTGGAAGGCACTTTACGAAAAGTGGTTCCCAGGCTCACCGATGCCCGATGAATATCTCCCCAAGAAGTGACCGCGCCGGCCTCCGGCGGTAAAAGCCGGCGGCCGCAGGTGATGCTGCTGCACTTGAATTTCGAGCGGGTGTTAAGCGCGCAATGGAAAAGGGGACCGAATGAACTGGCTAGAAAACTTGCGCCGCAGTTTCCTCGACTGGCAGGCCATGGCCGATGTTCTGCCCAGCATGATCACCATCGGATTGAAGAACACCCTGATCCTGGCTGCGGCTTCGACGGTGCTCGGGGTGATCCTCGGGATGCTGCTCGCGGTCATGAGCATTTCGCAATCGCGCTGGCTGCGCATTCCCGCCCGGGTCTATACCGATATCTTTCGCGGCCTGCCGGCCATCGTCACCATTCTCCTGATCGGCCAGGGTTTTGCGCGCATCGGGCGTGAGATTTTCGGGCCGTCGCCCTATCCGCTGGGCATTCTCGCGCTCAGTCTTATCGCTGGCGCCTATATCGGCGAAATCTTCCGCTCGGGGATCCAGAGCGTGGAGCGCGGACAGATGGAGGCCTGTCGCGCGCTGAGCATGAGTTACGGGCAGGGGATGCGATTGATCGTGATCCCACAGGGCATACGCCGCGTGCTGCCGGCGCTGGTCAACCAATTCATCGGCAATGTCAAGGATTCGAGCCTCGTCTATTTCCTTGGTCTGCTGGCCTCCGAGCGGGAGATCTTCCGGGTCGGGCAGGACCAGGCGGTCGTGACCGGCAATCTTTCGCCGTTGCTTCTTGCAGGTGCGTTTTATCTTGTCATCACCGTCCCGCTGACGCATGTGGTCAACTACATAGACAACACGCTGCGGCTCGGCAAACAGAAGGGCGGCGCCGTCACCAGCGGTCTCGCCGAGGTGAGCGAGCTTGCAGGTGCCGTGGGGTCTCCGACCGATCAATCGCCGACTTCCAAAAGTGTCGATGCCGGAAGACCCCGTTTCAAGGGCGGTAGCCTCGCCGTCACCAATCTCGACATGGCGTATGGCAACCTTGATGTTCTCAAGGGTGTCAACCTCACCGTCAAGCCGGGCACGGTCACCTGCGTCATCGGTCCGTCGGGCTCGGGCAAATCGACACTGCTTCGCTGCCTCAACCGTCTGGTCGAGCCCAAGGGTGGCGATGTCCTTCTCGATGGTGAGAGCATTCTTGCAATGAGGCCGGAAAAGCTGCGCCGCCGCGTCGGCATGGTTTTCCAGCATTTCAACCTGTTCCCCGATCACTCTGCGCTTGAAAACGTCATGCTCTCGCTCATCAAGATCAAGGGGCTTCCACGACAAGACGCAGAGCGGATCGCCGAGGCGCGCCTTACCGATGTCGGGCTTGCCACCCGCAAACATCACCGTCCAGGTGGCCTCTCGGGTGGTCAGCAGCAGCGTGTGGCGATCGCTCGCGCCCTTGCGATGGACCCGGAAGTCATCCTCTTCGACGAGGTGACGAGTGCCCTTGATCCCGAACTAGTGAAGGGCGTCCTCAACCTGATGGCTGATCTCGGTCTGCGCGGCATGACTATGGTGATCGTCACCCACGAAATGGGTTTTGCCCGCAAGGTCGCCGATCAGGTCGTTTTCATGGACGAAGGCCGCATCATCGAAGCAGATACGCCCACGGCGATCTTCGACAATCCCCGCAGCGAGCGTCTCAAACACTTCCTAGCGGAAGTTTTATGAGCCCTCGCCAACCGGACCGCTCAACTCAATGTCAAACCGGTGAAAGATACTTCTATGACATCATCTTCTTCCATCTCAACGGTCGTCGTCGGCGGCGGCATTTTTGGGGTTTCCAGCGCGGTCAATCTCGTGCGGCGTGGGATCGCCACTACCCTCGTTACTGACGGCCCGCTGGCCAGCGGCGCCTCCGGGCGTTCGCTCGCCTGGCTCAACAGTTCCCGCAGGCGCTCTTTAGAATATCACCAGTTGCGCATGGTCGGTATCGACCGTTATCGGACTCTATCGGCAAAATATCCGAATGCCGATTGGTTGCGGTTCGACGGCGGCCTCACTTGGGACGCCGATGACGCGTCGAACGAAATCGCCTCTGTCTTCGCCCATGAGCAGGACCTGGGCTATGACGCAGTTCATCTTTCTGCAGCCGACGTCGTTGCCGTCACGCAGGGCATAGACCCGAAAATGGTCACACCCCAAGGAGCGATCTTCAATCCGGGCGAAGGCTGGGTCGAGCTTCCCTCGCTCATAGCGATCCTAGCGGCCGAGTTCATTGAGCGTGGCGGAAAGCTCATCACCGAAGCCGGTCGTGCCACGGTGACGGTGAAGGATGGTCGGGCAACCGGCATCATCACGACGAGCGGCAGGCGTTTCGACGCCGATGCGGTCCTTTTGGCTACGGGCAATGCGGTTCCGGGTATGGTTGCTGAATGCGGTCAGCATATTGCCGACGCCACCCCGGTCGCGTTGCTTGTGCGTACCAAGCCCGTAAGCATACCGCTCAAAGCCGTGCTCAATACTCCGCGTGTCGCGATCCGCCCGATGCCGGATGGCGGGCTGGCGCTCGATTCCGCATGGTCGGAAGAGGAGGTTGTCGTCAAAGCGGGAGGGATTTACGAAGTCAAAGATTCGACGGTTCGGGGACTGCTTGAGGAAGCCTCAAAGATTCTCGAAGGCAATCCGAAGCTTGAATTCGAGAGCTACAGCGTTGGCCCGAAGCCGATCCCCGGCGACGGCGAGCCGGTTTTTGGTCAACTGGATGGTGTCAGCGGCTACTATGTAGCTTTTAGCCACAGCGGAGCAACACTCGGCCTCATTGCCGGCGAACTTCTAGCCGGCGAAATTGCCAACGGAACGGAGCATCCCATGCTTGCCCGTTTCCGACCTGGAAGGTTTTCTCGCAGACAGTGAATGTCTCTCAAATTAAACCAGGCCGATGAAAGGGTTTTGAAGGCAATGGCGCTAGACGGTCAGGCCAAAAAATCGCGCGTGAGTCTTCGCGAAAAGCATGGTGCCAAGTCCCGTCGGCGATGGCGGAAACTGCATCTGGCGCTGGATGCCGACAGCGGCGAGATCATCGCTCACGTCATGACCGACCAAGATGACGGCGACGCCACGCAGGTGGGGGCGCTGCTCGACCAAATCGACGACCCCGTTGGCCAGTTCACGGCCGATGGCGCTTATGACGGCAACCCGACCTATGACGCCGTCACCAAGCATAGCGCTGGCGGCGCGGTGGTCATTCCGCCACGCGCCAATGCGGTGGAACGGCCGGACACCGATCTCTCCTGTCAACGAGACCGTCATATCGCTGCGATCAACGCCGATGGACGGATGAAATGGCAGGCCACTACCGACTACGGCAAGCGATCTCTGGTCGAGACCGCGATCGGTCGCTATAAGTCGATCATCGGACACCGACTGAGGGCACGCTCATTCGCCGCGCAACAGACGGAAGTCGCCATCGGCTGCACCATCCTCAATCGAATGCTGTCATGCGCGCGCCCGAAATCCGTCCGGTGCGTGACAGCTACCGCTTAGACACAACATCAAAGACTAAAATCCGTTCATTCATAAAGGCGAGAAGCTTCTGCTCTGCAAAGCCTAACCATCGAAGAGCGTTGAGGTTTTCCACCGACCCCACGGCGAAATGGCATTCCAATAGGGCTTCGAGCGTATGAAATTCTAGTCCGTGTTCAAGGGTCCCTACTGCCTCGACGCCGTTCGCTGGCGGAAGCGGTCGGCTGCGCCAGCTAATAGGCTCTCCCAGATAGTTAGACGGTGCGACTTTGGAAACTTCATTGACGAGTCGCTTTGCATAATTGCCGAAGCAATCCCGGTCTAAGAGGATATGCACTCGTTGGCCCCAGTTGTCGGCTTTGGAAAGTTCATCATCAAAACCGATAAGCTCCGAGCCGCAGCTGCCCCTAAGGGCCAACAGGAAATGGCCGGCGCATAATTCAAGAATGTTGCTGGCCGATTTGGGAGCTAAAAAGCGGGGCGTTTTGAGAGAAACGTGTCGGAGAGCGAAAGGCTTTCCGAGCCTGTTGCCAACTTTTGACCACGGTGCGATGTTGAGACGCGCGAGCTGTCATCGGCGATCCGTCGAATAAATTCGAACAGTAGGAGTGAAAATGGCTACGCGTGATCGGATCGTGGTGACGAGGAGCGGCCGCGAGCACACCGGGACAAGTCAATCGGGCGGTTTGGCGCTCGTAACGGGTGTGGGGCCACTACATACGCCAGCAACCAAACTTTGGTTCGGCAAGGCGAGCAACAAGCCCGGCTTCCGCTCTTTGCCGCACCATCATGGCGAGGCCGAAACCGGCGCTTATGTCTTATCGGGTCGCGCTCGTATCTATTTTGGCGAGGACTATCAGGAATTCGTTGACCTGTCGGAGGGCGACTTCATGTTCGTTCCGCCATTCCTGCCCCACCTTGAAGCCAATATGAGCACGACGGAGGAGCTATGGTGGATTGCCTGCCGCTCACCGGAAAACATCGTCGTGAATCTCGCCGATGTTGCAGACGTATCGCTCCCGGGCTATCGAAGGGCCTGAAACGTATTCCGTCGTGCGAAAATAAAGACATTTGAAACAGAAATTTTTGCCAGAACGCCGGAGCTTTTGGGAGAAGGCTGGCGAGGCGAGGTCTCTGGAAAGGAGACGACTTTTGAGGCCCCTGCTCGAGGGCACGGACGAGACCGTGCGGGCCGTCAAGTCACGCTTGCTCGCCAGAACCGCTCGAATGCCGAGCGGCGGCATCGGGGTTAATGCGAGTCGAGCTTTGTTTATTCCCTTGCTGTCAGGGTGTGAAACACGCTTCGAATGTAACCCCGCCGATAGTCCAGATGAACATCTCACAACGAAGAGAAATATTAAACTTGCGTAGGGTCCCGATCGGCGCCGAACGCGACCCCGCGCGCATTGCCGATCTCACTTCCATTCCAAAGGCCTATGGTCCGGCTTGCCGGGGTCACACTTCGAAGCCGTTTCACAGTCAAGTGTCTTCGGACGGCGACCCTTCGCGATGATATGGCCTATGCCGATTTGCCACATCCTAATCAGGTGTTGATTTCGCACTCTGCCAATCGATAATGACGCACGCCCAGCGATTCCGACTACCGTTGTAACAAGGCCTATCAGGATTTCTCGCCTGCCGTACCGCATGACAACCTGTGAGGCGCACCGATTGTCAGCTTCACTTCAAGCCGAACCAAAGGAGACTGCTTGAATGGCAATGAATACAACCGAACTGACGAATTACATTCAGTTTGCCAAGGACAGGAAAACCCTGAAAGGGAACATCGCTTCGATGTCTTACGACATCGACATTACTGGAGAGGCCTTCAGTAGTGATAACCCCAAAGCGCCGGCCTATCACCTCTTCGCCAAGAGCCCTCGTGGCAAGCCCGTACAGATCGGCGGGATCTGGAAAAGACAAAACCAGAGCGGCGGCGACTATTTTACCTTGACCGTCAACACCGGATACGGAAAGCTCAATGCCAATCTCGGCCGCTATCCTGGCCAGGACGACGAAGACCTCACGGCCGTCATCCCCTGGGATTAAGCGCGGTGGAAAGATCCCATTCTGATTTAGCAGCCGCCGTATTCACGGCGCTACTTTCGATCGCAGTCATCGCGCCGACGGAAGCAGCAGCGCGGACGGCCAATATCTGGTTCAGCGTTCACGCAACCTATTGCGAGAACAGCACCTGCGAACCCGTCACGCTACAGATCTCAGCTGGTGATAACTTCATCATCAGCAAATGGGGCAATCATCGAGAGACGATCCGCATCGTCAATATCGATGCGCCGAACCACCGCGCCCGCTGCGTCGGAGAGAGGGAAAGCGCTGAGCGCGCAACTGTCAGGCTTGGCCAGCTCCTGACGGGATCAACCTTCACAACGGCCCGCGTAAGCACGGATCGTCGCGGGAATTCGATCGCATTCGTCTCAATCAATCGTCGTGACCTCGGTCACCAATTGGCTCGCGAACAGCTCGTCTGGCCGTGGGAGCCGAAGCACCGGCCTTGGTGCTGAACGTCATTAACAGGAATTCTGCGCCTGCTTCTGTCCGACTTTGAGAATGCCCTTGCTGACAGGTCCGAAATGTCACCACCGCACAACGAACGTCCACGCGGGCTTTTCACGACCGCTAACGGTAGCGGCATGCTCTGCCCTGTCCCGCACCTTCCGGGCTTTTTGCATTTAAGGATTAACGAATGTAAGAAAAAAGTATAGACAAAAATATTGACAATACACTTGAGCCACCCCATCATAGCATTATGGAGTTCGATTGGGACGACGGAAAACACGCAATCAACCTTGAAAGGCACAAGGTTGATTTTGCGGATGTTTTCGGGGCCTTTGAAGATGCCCATCGAAAAGTTACCGAAGATAACCGCCACAACTATGGAGAGGTGCGCTATAATATGCTCGCTAAAATCCTTGGCCGCATCTTCCACATAACTTTTACGCAGCGCGGGCCAGTCACTTGGCTTATCTCCGCGCGGAAAGCTAACCAACGGGAGCAGAAACGCTATGAACGCCCCTAAACAAGGCCGCGCTGTCTTTATCGAGGGAAAACCCTATGCAAGTCAGGCTGACGGCTCATTAGTTCCGTTAGCAGGCCAGACGGATTTCGCCCGCCTTGATGCCATGACTGAACAGGAAGTGGAAAGCGCGGCACAATCCGACCCGGACGCCCTACCCATGAGCGATAGCGAATGGGCTCACGGGGAGATAACCCGGCCGACCAAAATACCCATTGCCATGAAGCTCGATAACGACGTGCTGGATTGGTTCAAGGGTAACGGCAAGGGGTATCAAACCCGAATAAACACCGTCCTCCGAAAATACATGGAGGCGCATCGAAAGGCGGGCTAATCCCGCCATTTGGCGTCTTCGGCATATCGGGGGCGGTTCCCGAGGCTCCGCAATGCGCTGGTGTGCCCGCCGTCTCAAACCCTTGCCCTCGCTACCCCCGACCTCGTCGGTCAGGCAGCGTTGCAGGAACCTCCAACAGGAATTGAAGTGAGAAACCCCTTTCAGAAAGTCGAAACAGGGGAAGCAATACTCAGGCTTGGAAGGCGATTGCACAAGCGCCTGAAGTCGCGACGCAACGCCGACGGGGCCGCGAGCATCTACAGGGCGAAGGTGAGGTATCCTCTCTACTATACGTCGATGATCGCGACCGCCGAATTCGTTGCACGAAGAAATGGGATCTCGCGTGCGAGGCAGGACGAGTTTGCTGTTCTTAGCCATGAGCGGGCGCTGAGTGCACGTCTTGAGGACGAGATCGTTCCGATTGAAGTTTCACAGGTGATCAAGGACCCGTCAAGCGGCCACGGTGCTTTCGGCATTACCATATGCTGGATCGCCAGGGCGACTGATGTCGACGACGGGCTTTCCAGGCTGAGATAGAAGCCAGCCAGCCACCATGCGGCTGGCAATATCGATCGCCAGCGTGAGCCAGGGGCGCTGCAGCGGCTTGCGGCTAACCGCATCGACGATGAACAAATCCACCAGCGTGTGATCGATCTGAATAATCTGAGAGCAGTCGGCGTTATATTCTTGCACGACAATGCCGAACTTTTCGGTTGCCGCCTTCGCTCCTTCCCTCCATCGCAAAAGTATCTTGGGATCTATGCAGTCTACCCGCGCTCGGACAGCCGTCCACGATGGCGCGCGGACTCCGCGTTCATGGCAAACTTGCCGTATCCGATCGTGCAGAGCGGTAATCGTCGGCCGCTCGCGTTTGCGGTAGGTGTCTTGAATTGCCGCTTGAATGATCTCCTCGATGTCCGGAGGCAACAGCACTCTGCCCTTGGTGGGACCCGGTATAGCGTCAAGCAATGAGCTCGTGACCGGCAATGCGCGATATTGGTTCAGCAGCTTATAAAAACGGGTTTGGCCCAACTCCAGCTCTCGGCAGGCTTTACCGACATGCGCGGCTGAAAGGCGGGACATCAGAGCCAAGGGGCGAATAACCTTCTCGCGTGACACGGCCCAGCCATACCGCCTCGTCGACGGCCAATTTGTCTGGTTTCCGGCCCATCGGTGCTCACCCTTAAATCGAGCTGCAAATCAGGCCAAAATTCCACCGAACCTACTCAAGTTCACTCAATTAGAATGAGCGATTATTATTACGCGACCAAGACATGCAGTCCGCTCGATTAAAAAGAGTGACACAGGAGACGAGTACCGATCCGGGACCCGATCGGGGTCTTTGGAAGCCGGTGTAGAGAGGCGCATGACCTCAGTCCAACATGTCTGGATCCACGACTTCTACTACGACCCCAGTCTCCCCAAACATTTCTCGTGCTTCGTCAAATGCTACAAACTATATTTTCTCCGCTAAAATCGAAAAGGCAGGATCAGGCTCTAAGGTCACGATTAATAGCGGAAACAATTGGGCAAAGGAGAAGTACATCGACGGCATCCTTCGCTGGGCCTCCGGCGACACAAAATGCACGCCTGGCTGGATTATTTAGTCGGCCCTGAACAACGCTTAAGCGATTGAAGTTTTTGGGTATCGAGATGGCGACGAAGTATCCGATTTGGCAATGCCCGTTGCGGCTGTGGTGATCGCAGTCATGATATAGACGCGCCAAAGCATGAGAACCCTGAGGATGAGGCGCAAATTGTGCGCGGCGGCCACGAGGATCGCATTGGCAGCATCGCCAATATGGCCGAGCATAGTTTCGATCCAGCCTACGATCGGTTTTCATGTGCCCGATGGAAGCCTCGATGGCCGATTGTCGTTTGAGCTCGCGACGTATAGTGTGGGTCAGTCCCCGCTTTTGGCCGGCTATGATGACAGTGGCCTCGCCCTTGTAGTTGTGACCGCGATAGTCTTTGTCGACATAGATGCGGTCGCGATCAACGCCGCCGATTTCGACCGCCTGGCTGATGGTTTTCTAGAGGACGGCGCCTTGGGTCTCCTTTCGTCCGAGGAAATGGCCTGCTTCCAGCACCAGGCACCTACGATCTGGAGAATCCAGCGCGCGTGGTACACCCATGGTGGTTTGCTTTCAACTAGATTCCCGGGTTATCAGAGCGGGTATTTGAGAGCCGCTACGGCATCGTACAGGACTGGCTATTCGACTACTTGGCAGCCGACAGGACAAAAATCACCGCGCAGGATCGCGCTGTCTATACTGCGGCTTATGAAAGCCGGGAAGCGGTGCCAACCATTGGCACTTCGAGTAAATCACGATGAACAGCGTATCAAATGCTCAGACCGTTCAATATTTCTTCTTGCGAACGATCTTGTTGCCACGTGGTCCGCTTACGACTGGTGTTCGGTCGCGGTTTTCTGCAAGCAGTCTCCGCCAGCGTTCCAAGCGATCGGCGACCAGGGCACCGCTTGCGACAGCTGCCTGAACGGCGCATCCCGGTTCATGAGCATGGGTGCAATCGCGAAACCGGCAAAGCGGAGCCAGTTCGGTTATTTCAGCAAAGAGCGTGTCTATACCGTCGGTAACATCACTCACATAAAGCGTTCTTATTCCTGGCGTATCTATGACCCAGCCGCCGCCTGAAATTGCATGCAGCGATCGCGCCGTGGTTGTGTGTCGGCCCTGCGCGTCGTATTCGCGGATGGTGCCTGTTTTCTGCTCTGTATCAGATTCGGGCCCGGTCATGGTGTTCACCAGCGTCGATTTTCCGACACCGGAAGATCCCACCAGCGCAACCGTCTGGCCAACGCCGCACCACGGCCTCAACCGGGAAACGGCGTCCGCGGAGCGCCCATTCAAAGCAATGACAGGCAGGTCACGCTGCAAAGCCTCGGCTTGCGCCTGGAGCATGCCAGCGTCTTCCGCGATGTCAGCCTTCGTCAGCACAATCACCGAATTGCTCCCGGCCTGGTTGGCCATGATCAGATAGCGTTCCAGTCGAGCAAGATTAAAATCGGCGTTACACGAGGTCACGATCAACAGGGTGTCGACGTTGGCGGCAACAAGTTGCTGGCCACGTCCGCCTTCCGGGCGTCGTTGAAAGACGCTTTTTCGGTCGAGACGGCTGATAAGTATGTCAGTCAGTGGATCGGCAAGTACCCAATCGCCCACCGCGTAGTCAGCAGTGTTGGTATTGGCTGGAAGTTCCAGTCTGACCGGCCCGGTGACATCGATCGCCTCGATGCGTGCCCGGTGAACTGAAGCGATGCGTCTGGGGATCAGGTCTGCTTCGCTGGGCTGGATCTGGTCTGCGAAGAATTCAGACCACCCAAGCAGTTCCAGCGGTGAAGAAGGGTGGGAGCTGGTCAACTCTTGTTCCGCATTCGGTAAGGTTGTCATAAAGTGTTTCTCGATAATTTTTCGCGGCTTCTCGCCTAGTCGCGTGGATGATCCCGCTTTGGCAAAGAAGTTGCGTGAGCAGCAGCCTCGCCGGAATACGGGAAATCATCCCCGAGCTGACGGTCGCCATCGTAGACTTTGAAGATAGGCCCATCAACTTCAACGATCTTATAACCATTCACGTATTCAATTTTCGGTGTTTTCCAACCCATCAAAAGCTCTCCAGTACCGGTCCGAGGTTTGTCTACTCTGAAGATGATGCCCGACAGCTCATACTCAGCGATCTGTGATCTATCAGGTGCTTACGCAAAAGGCGATTAGCCAACGCCGGTTCGATCAAGTTCAGGGCGACTTCATCCGATACGGATGGGGCAAAATTTACGTCCAGGTTCAATAGCTCGGGTTGAACAGTATGAGCATTGTCCATCGCGAATCGCCCGAAGTCGGCAAGAAAGGCAGTTGCGACCTCGTTCGCCCTGTATGCTTCGGTTGGATCCACGTCAACTCCATGCACTGCCTCGTTCATTGCGTGAAGCGCGCTTCGCAACTGGTCAGTGACTTGGGGAGCAATTCCGAGCTGCCGCAGTTCTACCCGCATCGATCCAAGTGCCAGCGGGAGCTCGCCATCAATTTGGTCATTCAGAAGCAACCGTATTTCCCGCTCGATTTCGATGCGCAGCTTTGCGAGTGACATCAATGGGAACTCGCTTGCAAACTCCGCCTCAGTCGGGAGTTCCGCTTGCAGCAGTTCAGGAAGAGCAGCTGACAGCGTGTACTCTGCAACGCCCATTGGCTTGGTTGAATCCCGAAGGGCGCACTCGACAATCACTTCGCTCTTGCCTTTGCACAGGATAATTCCGATTGGAGCGTCTGTCTCATGCCGGAGCTGATCGTCGACCGCCGAGAGATAGAAGTTCATCTTCCTGGCAAATTCCGGCTTAAGTTCCTCGATCATGAGCTCGACCACGACGAAGCAACGCAGCCGAAGGTGATAGAATAAAAGATCGAGGTAGTAATCTTGCCCCCGGACCTCGAGATGATGCTGACTACCCACGAACGCGAAACCTTTACCCAGCTCAAAGATCAGGGAACGTAGGTGCTCCGGCAGGCTTTGCTCCAGTTCGTGCTCGGACATTGCCGAGCCGACGGCGAGGAAATCGAAACTGTAGGGATCTTTGATCAGTTCCTGGGCCAGATCGGATTGTGGCGCCGGCAGCGTTCGCGCGAAATTGGTCAAAGCCTTTCCTTGCTGCAAAAATAGAGACCGCTTTCGATCTGGTGTACCAGAACGTTTCGGCTCCACCCATGTTCGATTGCCTGGCGGGCATGTCATAGTCGCTTCTCGGGACTCTTCAGCGACTCGTCGAGCCTGAGGTTATGGCCCCAGGACAATTGTGCAACGACTTGTTGCACGATTTCCCGGTCGGCAAAGGCCTCAGCGAACGCACGCATGTATTTGAGGTTTCGAGGAGAAAGGCCCGTCATCGAAGGTCCGTCGCGAGGCGATTGATCACCCGGGCACCCCAGCCCTCCTTCGTCTAGCGCGCAAGAATCTCGCCGCCGATATTCCAGTAGAGAAGGATCAGCTCTCGATTAACGGAAACGGCTGCCCTGAGAGGTTTCAAAGGGCTCGCCCCAAGCGCGTGAATTGTGTATCTAGCCTTAGCCGAACGCTGAAGTGACCGAGGTCTTATCGCGGTGCAATGGGATGATCGACGAAAAAAAACTTGAAGAGCGCCTAGTTGTGGTCGAAACGGCTAAATCCTGGAGTCCGCGCGTTCTCTCACGGCTGGAGATGCTACTGCGTTCGGGCACGGATGAGGCACTTTATCGCGTCAATCCGATTGAGTTCGCAAAAGAGAAATCGATTTCTGAGGCTGAAGCGATCGATCTTTTCCTCCATGCATGTGTTGCTGGCCTGTTCGATATGGACTGGCTGCTCGTTTGTCCGATGTGCTCCGACGTTGTCGAGAGTTTCCGGAGCCTGCGCAAACTGCACACGCATTTCCACTGCCACCTGTGTCAAAGCGATTACGACGCTGCGCTGGACGATTACATCACGGTGACATTTACGGTTTCGCCCGCCGTGCGCAGCATCCGCTTCCATAAACCGGATGCGCTTTCGGCTTGGGATTATGTCTTTCACTATAAATTGACGTCGGGCGGGATGATGCCCGATGGGGAGCCGTGGAGCGAGGCTGCCAAACGGTTGGTGAGAGTGCTCACCCGTATAGATCCAGGTTCCACGGCCAATCTTGAGGTTGATGCCGCCGAAGGCGCGCTTTTGGGTCAGGATTTCGAAAGCGACGCCCAATTTTTTTTCCCCGTCGAGAGTGGGACGGGTGTAGCCCTACCCCATGTGCCGGTCATACTCGACCGCGGCAAATGCATGGCCGCCGCCGCAAGCATCACGCCCGGTAAGGTCATGTTCGAAGTTCGTAACGATGGAAAGTCGACGGTTGTATTCGGTATCCTGCAGCTTCCGAAGGCGACGTTTCGGCGCCAGAAGCTCCACTTCAGGCCGTCCTTATCCGGCAAGCGTCTGCTGACCACGCAAACCTTTCGCGACGTCTTTCGCTCAGAAGTGATCGGCGCGACCGAGGGCATTGCGGTTCTCGACGTTACCCTTGTATTCACCGATCTCAAGGGCTCCACCGCGCTCTACGAGCGGATCGGTGACCTTAACGCCTACATTCAGGTGCAGCGGCACTTCCAGCATCTACTCGACGCAACTGTTCGGCACAATGGAGCCGTCACCAAAACGATCGGTGACGCCGTGATGGCGGCGTTTATGACTTCTGCCGATGCGGTGCAGGCGGCACTCGATATGCGAGAGGCCGTGGATCAGCTAAATCGAGACCGCCTTCAACGTGATTTCATCCTTAAAATTGGCGTGCATCGAGGCGCTGCGATCGCGGTTACGCTCAACGAGCGGCTCGATTATTTTGGTCAGACGGTGAATATCGCAGCACGGGTGCAAAACCTTGCCGATGGCGACGAAATTTGCATCACCGAAGAAGTATATCGCGCGCCGGCTGTGGCGGAAATCATTGCGCCGTACCCGGTGGCAAAAGGCGAGGCGGAACTCAAGGGCGTCAGCAAGGCCATGCCAGTCTATCATATAGACCTGATGAAATCTTAGTTTGCCGATCAGCATCGAACCCGGTGCCAATGCGCACCACAAGCAGTTAGCTTCACTGAGGTGACCGGGGCTATCACTCGACACGCATTCACACAATATGCAGCCTGCTGGAATTGGACTTGTATTCTCCTTAAATCTTGACGCTCCTACTTTAGGGCTGACTTTGGAGTGGCGAGCAAAAATGTTGATCGCCTGGTACAGGGCTATCTCGATGATGGTCTTTCAATAACTTTGTATTTTCCGAATTTGGAGCAGTCAGAAAAAGTAGGTGTCTCGTTTCCTCTCCGAGAAGCCGTCGCGCATTGGTTCGCTCAGCGTCATATGCAGGTTCCAATGTGTCGATTTCGTGCGAGAGCGCGGCTTCGTTGTGGACCTCTCTGATGCTTTAGACGGCTTAAGTTTTGCCTTTGAGACGCTCAGCCTTCAAAGACCACAAAATGACGATGTTGATCGCTTGGCAGACTAAAGAACGATCATTTTTCGCAAAGTCCGAAAATCGCATGCGCGTAGCGCATAGGTGGAGTGAGAGATTGTCGCTGTTTTAAACCGATTGAAACGCCTATATCTCAGCCATCGAAACGACGCCAGAGCCGAGCAAGGTTGCTGACGTCAGACAGCCCTCAGGAAAGGGGATAATCATGAACGTAGCACGCTCTTTCAATAACTGGCGCAAGTTCCGTCAGACCGTTACCGAACTTGGTCGCATGTCCAGCCGCGAATTGCAGGACCTTGGCATCGATCGTGCCGATATCCGCAGCGTCGCCCGCGCTTCGGTTTCTCGCTAATCGCGCCAGACGACACCCGCTCGAGGTTGCACGACGCCCGCTGATGATGCGGGCGTTTTTGCGTCGGTCTCCAATGTCTGGGATCGGTTTTCGCAGTCGTTCCATCGCAACCCCTTCCGACTTGTATTTCTCGCATGGCTGCAGTGCTGCATAAGGCAGGAATCGCCCATGTTCGGTGTGTGATTGGACCTATCGAAGCCATGCACCTCCTCCCGGTCGCTGTTCGGTTCTTTTCGAAAAGCCTGCCACACCTCCTCCTGCGGCGGGCTTTTTTTGTTTTGGCCCAATTGCTCTTAGAGACCAAGATCGTGTTGGGCTCATTCCTGTCGGCGCCGAGGTTTAAGGGCGAGAGCGTTACGCCTGGCAAAGGCACAGAGCGCCTGAACGGATATCCCTGAGGGAAGCCAAAGTGATAGCGGATCCGTTTCCGGGATTGGCAGGCAAATGCGCCAATTGCCCGATCGAGCGTGCCGGAAGTGACGATGCGGCCAAGAGCATCCCTTTGCCATGCTGGCCTGTTTTGCGACCAATCGAGTATTGTCTGTAGAATGGTTTTACGCGGTGCGGGCTGTTGTATGCCAAATTACCTGATGGATTCCTGTGAGATTCACAGCAACCGGCAACCTATACTGGCGACCAAGATGCAATCTTCGCGTTGAAGAAACGTCGTCTTGTCAGCGAAGATTATCTCGCCCCCGATGTCGGGCTAGGCGGCGTGCAGGAGTGGCGGTTGTCGAACAGGGAAGGCCACGTTCATCATGCCTTGTTTCTCAGTGTGGACGGGTTTGGTGCAGGTGGATGGTGGCTGTGCGCCTCAGGACTATGCCCACAGCACGCTTGAGCGGTTGCCGCCGGAAACGCATGTTGAAGGATGGCCTGCAACGCGGCCGCGCCTGGTTGTGGCGAATTGGCCATCTTGCCGACCAGGTCGAGCCAGATCTCCTCGCTGCCGTGGTCGAGCAGGTGGCGCACGGTGGCGGCAACATAGGTTCCCGGTGTGACCGAGTTGTCGTGTGCGCCGCTCTTAACCCGCGTAAGCAGAGCCTCGTCAGCGATGGAAAACAGACATTCTTCCGCCGCCGCCGCATTGGTCAGGCCGCCTAGAATGGTGCCTAGCATTGACGCCTCCTACTGTAGGAGGGGCGAGGTAGCCCCCGCAATGTCGAACCCGCTGATGACAGCCTGGCCCGCCAGCAATGCCACATACTGCGCGCCAGCGCGGCGTGCGGAACTCGCCTCAAGATAGACGGCAATGCGTTCACAAACCTGCTCGAACGGCAGCACGCCACCGTCGACCTTGCGGTCCAGACGGACGACATGCACCCCATACCGCGTGCGCACGACGTCCGGACAGATCTGACCCGCCTCAAGCGACTGAAGTGCTGCTTCGAACTCGGGCGTGGTGTCGCCGCGGGCGACCTGCCCGAGGCGGCCGCCATTGGCTGACGAGGGGCAGGCAGATAGAGCCTTTGCGATGCTCTCGAAGCAACTCGGATCCCGCTTCACCTCTGCTAGCGTAATCTCCGCCTGGGAGACAGCCTGCGCATAGGCGGACTGGTCCTCGCGGTCGGCCTTAAACAGGATATGCAGCGGTTCGTAGAGATCCGGGCTGCGAAACCGCGCCAGATTGCAACGATAGTAGCGGTGGCAGTCCGCCTCCTGCGCCAAGGGCGTCGTGACCTCAGTTTCGAGCAGTTTGCGGATCAAGGCCTCCTCGTTGGTTTCACGTAGCCCGTTCTCGCTGCGCGGATCGGCGACAAGTCCAAGCGCGCGGGCCCGCTGCGACAGCAATTCGCGCACCACCAGCGCCCTCGTTGCAGCCTCCCAGGCAAGGCCTGGCGAGATGCCTTTGTGGTTCTGAACCTCGCGGGCAATATCGGCGCTGGCAATGATTGCCTCGTTGACGGCTACGATTTTGGGGACGGAAGACCGTGTGATTTCGATGCGCATGGCTCACTCGTTTCCTGGGAGCGGGAGGGGATGGGTCACCGGAGTATGGAGGGGGGTAAAGACCGCCTGAGGGGCAATCGAAATAACTTTTGGACGCCCCGCGACGGGGCGGGTGGTGCGCACGATCTGGTAGCCTTTGCGGCCAAGATACCAGATCGGGGCGCTCCAGACGTGCACCAGCCTGGTGAATGGAAAGAGCAAGAAGATCGTCATGCCCAAAAACAGGTGGAGTTTGAAGATCGGGCTGACGTCGGAGACCACGACCGCGACGCCCGGATTGAGTATCAAGATGCCCTGGGCCCATGTCATGAACTTGAGCATCTCATGACCGTCGAGATGGTTCGCGGAGATGAAAATCGTGGACAAGCCGAGCGTCAGTTGCACCCACAGCACCAGGAGGATCGCGATGTCGGCGAAAGTGGAGGTGTTGCGGATGCGAGCGTCGAACAGGCGCCGGTGGGCCAGCAATGCAATGCCGATCCAGCACGCGACACCGGCGATGCCGCCGACGCTCATCGCCAGCAGCTGCTTGAAGCTATGGCTGATGCCGAGCGTGTCGAACACCACGACCGGCGTCAACAGTCCAACGAGATGACCGCCGAAGATTGCCAGGATGCCGACATGCATGAGGTTCGACCCCCACATCATCTGGCGGCGGCGGAGCAACTGGCTCGACCCGGTGCGCCAAGTATATTGCGAATGGTCGAAACGCAACAGGCTGCCGACCAGGAACACGGTCAGAGCCACGTAGGGATACCAACCAAAAAGGACATTGTTGAGCCAGTCTTCCATGATCGCTGTTCCTAAGCTGCCGCTGTGTCGCGGGAGGGGGCGCTGCAGTCGGGATTCTGTCGTGCGTCTCGCTGTCCGGCGCGGATCTGATTGCGCAGTCGCTCCGCGCCGCAGGCATCGACTGCCTCGCCGGGTCCAAAACTGACGGCCGCCTCTTCCCAGGCGGCATCCATGGCTTCGAGGTCGTCGGGGTCTTCTTCGGGGATATCCGACATCGCCATCATCGGCGCGGCGGCGATATCGGCAAGTGCCGCCATGACCGTCATATAGCCGGTGTTGCGGGCGGCCAGCCGGTCGGTCAAGGCCCTTAGAATGCCGGCCGGCTCGGTGAGCATCGTCCGGGCTTCAGCCTCCGGCAGGAGCGACAGAAACTCGAGGAAAAGCGGCAGGAAGTCGGGCAGTTCGTCAATCGCCATCTCCAGTCCGTGCTGCTGGTAAAGAGTGATCAGGTCGGCCATCGCCTGGCCCCGGTCCCGGCTCTCTCCATGGATATGTTCGAACAGATGCAATGACAGCGTGCGGCTGCGGTCAAACAGCGCGACGTAACGTTCCTGAAGGTCATAGATGTCCGCGGCCGCCATCTCGTTCAGGAAGGCGCAAATAGCCGGTAGTTGGGGTGCAGCAATGATGCCATCGTCTGCCAGCACCTGCGCAATCTCACTCATCGCTGCCTGTAACGCCTCTGTGGGATAAGACAGAAGGGCCGCCAGTGCGCGGTATGTGCGGGCCATTACGCAACCTCCTCTTGTGCCTTAGTCCGCGGCTTGTTGCCGGCGAACAGGTCGAAGCCAGTCTTGCTGCTGCTGCAATTTTCGCCGAAGGAGAAGCCACAGGAGCCGCGCATCTCGAAGGCGTCTTCGCCGGTCTCACGATGCGCCGTCGGGATGACGAAGCGGTCCTCGTAATTGGCAATCGCCATCAGCTGATACATGTCCTCGATATCGGCGCCGCTCAGGCCGACACGCTCGGCGATACCGTCATCCAGCACGCCATCGACCGTCTTCGAGCGCATATAGGCGCGCATCGCCAGCATCCGCTCCAGGGCCAGTTGCACGGGCTCCGTGCGGCCGGCCGTGAGCAGGTTGGCAAGGTATTCGACGGGGATGCGCAAGGATTTCACATCAGGCATGCCGCCGATCTCGCCAAGGTCGCCGTTGGCAGCCGCGGCCTGGATCGGCGACAGCGGCGGCACATACCAGACCATCGGCAAGGTGCGGTATTCAGGATGCAGCGGGAAGGCGATCTTCCAGTCCATCGCCATCTTCCAAACCGGCGAAAGCTTGGCCGATTCCAGCCAGGCTTCCGAGATGCCGTCGAGGCGGGCTTGGGCTTGGACCTGGGGGTCGTGGGGGTCCAGGAAGACCTTGAGCTGTTCCTGATAGAGATCGCCGATGTCGGGGGCCGATGCAGCGGCCTGGATCTGGTCTGCATCATACAGGACCACGCCGAGATAGCGGATGCGGCCGACACAGGTTTCCGAACATACGGTCGGCAGCCCGGCCTCGATGCGTGGGAAGCAGAACGTGCACTTCTCGGATTTGCCGGAGGACCAGTTGTAATAGATCTTCTTGTAGGGGCATGCCGAGACGCACATACGCCAGCCGCGACACTTGTCCTGGTCGATGAGCACGATGCCGTCTTCTTCCCGCTTGTAGATCGCGCCAGATGGGCACGCAGCGACGCAGGTCGGGTTCAAGCAATGTTCGCACAGGCGCGGCAGATACATCATGAAGGTGTTTTCGAACTGGCCGTATATGTCCTTTTGAACGCCTTCGAAATTGGCATCCTTCGACCGGCTCGAAAACGCGCCGCCGAGGATTTCCTCCCAGTTCGGTCCCCACTTGATCTTTTCCATCCGCTCGCCCGATATCAGCGAGCGCGGTCGCGCCGTCGGCACAACCTTGCCCTCGGGCGCCGTCTGCAAGTGGGCGTAGTCAAAGGTGAAGGGCTCGTAGTAGTCGTCGATCTCCGGCAGATCGGGATTGGCGAAGATATTGGCAAGAACACGCCATTTGGCGCCGATGCGCGGTTCGATAGCGCCGTCGGCCCTACGCTTCCAGCCACCCTTCCAACGCTTCTGGTTCTCCCAATCCTTGGGATAGCCGATACCGGGCTTGGTCTCGACATTGTTGAACCAGGCATATTCGACGCCCTCGCGGCTGGTCCAGACGTTCTTGCAAGTGACAGAACAGGTGTGACAGCCGATGCATTTGTCGAGATTGAGGACCATGCCGATCTGCGCGCGAACTCTCATGCTACGGTTTCCTTCTGAATGGTGGGTGTGGTCCCATCCAACCAGTCGACTGTGTTCATGCGCCGGATGACGATGAACTCGTCGCGGTTGCTGCCGACCGTGCCGTAATAGTTGAAGCCATAGGCCTGGTGGGCGTAACCCCCGATCATGTGCGTGGGCTTGAGGACCACACGCGTCACCGAGTTATGGATACCGCCGCGCTGCCCGGTAATCTCGCTGCCGGGCATGTTCATGATCTTCTCCTGCGCATGGTACATCATCACCATGCCTGGATTGACCCGTTGCGAGACCACCGCCCGGGCTACCAGGGCGCCATTGGTGTTGTAGGCTTCGATCCAATCGTTATCGACGATCCCCACTTTTTTGGCGTCAGTCTCGCTGATCCAGATGCACGGACCGCCGCGGCTCAGCGTAAGCATCAAAAGGTTATCTGTGTAAGTGCTGTGGATGCCCCATTTTTGGTGCGGGGTGACGAAGTTGAGCGCGATCTCAGGATTGCCATTCGAGTGACGACCCTGCACATGCACTGTCGCCTTGGTGTCCACCGGCGGCCGCCAGGTCACCAGGCCCTCGCCGAACGCCCGCATCCACAAATGGTCCTGGTAAAGCTGTTGTCGGCCTGTCAGTGTGCGCCATGGGATGTATTCGTGCACGTTCGTGTAGCCGGCGTTGTAACAGACCTTATCGCTTTCGATGCCCGACCAGGTCGGTGACGAAATGATCTTGCGGGGCTGTGCGACGACGTCGCGGAAGCGGATCTTCTCGTCTTCCTTGGCCAGTGCCAAATGCCTATGGTTCCGGCCGGTCATACTGCCCAGCGCTTCCCACGCCTTCACCGCCACTTCACCATTGGTCTCCGGCGCCAAGCTGAGGATGGCCTCGATGGCGTGGATGTCGGTCTCCAGCTTCGGCTGACCGGCGGCCGGGCCTTGGGGAACCGTGCCATTGAGCGCCCGCAGGAACTCGACCTCGTGGTCGGTATTCCAGCCGATGCCTTTGCCGCCATTGCCGGTTTTCTCCAGCAGCGGTCCAATCGAGGTGAACTGGGCATAAATGCTGGGATAGTCGCGCTCGACCACAGTCACCGACGGCATCGTGCGGCCGGGGACTGGGGCCAGACCTTCACGCTTCCAGTCGCTGACGTCATAGGGCTGCGCGAGCTCGCCGGCGGTGTCATGAAGCACTGGCGTGAGTACGATGTCGGTCTCACGGCCGAGCACTTCAGGGGCGACTTGCGAGAACATCCGGGCGATATCCTTGTAGATCTGCCAGTCGGTGCGCGCTTCCCATGCCGGATCGACCGCCGCCGTCAGTGGATGGATGAACGGATGCATGTCCGAGGTGTTGAGGTCGTTCTTCTCGTACCAGGTCGCCGTGGGAAGAACGATGTCCGAATAGACGCAGGTGGTCGACATGCGAAAGTCGAGCGTCACCAGCAGGTCGAGCTTTCCTTCCGGTGCCTTGTCGTGCCAGGCTACGTCCTGCGGCCGCTCGCGTCCCTCCGTGCCCAAGTCCTTGCCCAGCACGCCGTTCGTCGTCCCCAGCAGGTGTTTCAGGAAATATTCGTGCCCCTTGCCAGACGAGCCGAGCAGGTTGGAGCGCCAGACGAACATGTTGCGCGGCCAGTTTTCCGGCGCGTCCGGGTCCTGGCAGGACATTTCGAGTTCGCCGGACGACAGCGCGTGGGCCACGTATTCTTTTGCATCCAGACCCGCCGCCTTTGCCTTGCCCGCAATGGTCAACGGGTTCTGCTTGAGTTGCGGAGCAGAGGGCAGCCAGCCCATGCGCTCGGCGCGAACATTGTAGTCGATCAGGCTGCCGCTCCAATCGCCGTCCGGCGCCGTGGGGGACAGGATCTCGGCCACGTTCAACGTCTCGTAGCGCCACTGGTCGGTATGTCCGTAAAAGAACGAGGTGCCGTTCATATGGCGCGGAGGCTTGGACCAATCGGTGCCGAAGGCGATCGGCGCCCAGCCGGTCTGCGGCCGCAGCTTTTCCTGGCCAACGTAATGCGACCAGCCACCGCCAGACTGACCGATGCAGCCGCAAAACACCAGCATGTTGATGATGCCGCGGTACGCCATATCCATGTGATACCAGTGGTTCAGCCCGGCGCCGAGAATGACCATGGAGCGGCCGTTTGTCTTCTCGGCGTTCGCCGCGAACTCACGCGCAACGTGGATGATGTGCGCCCGCGGCACGCCGGTGATGTTCTCCGCCCAGGCCGGGGTGAACGGGCTGTCCGCGTCGTAATCCTTCGCGACGCCGTCACCGCCCAGGTCCCGGTCGAGGCCATAGTTTGCGCACATCAGGTCGAACACAGTGGTGACCAGCGTGTCGCCGTCTTTGAGCGCCAGATTGCAGACTGGGACGTTGCGCGTCAGCACGTCGGCATGCTGGGTGGCCTTGAAGCCGTTGGTGGCCAGGCCGCCGAAGTAAGGAAAGCTGACGCGGGCCGTCGGGTGGTCGCCAGCCAGCGTCAGCTTCAGTTCGACGTCGCGGCCGGTGCTTTCCTTGGCCTCCAGATTCCACTTGCCCTGTTGGCCCCAGCGGAAGCCGACCGAGCCGAGCGGCACAACCGGTTTTCCGTCCTGATCGAACGCCATGGTCTTCCAGGCGGCGTTGTTTGCCTCGCCGAGATTGTCGGCGAAGTCCTCGGCGCGAAGCAGCCGCTCAGGGATAAAGGCATTGCCCTTGCGTACGAGGCGCACCAGCATCGGCAGGTCGGTATAACGGCGCGCATAATCCGCGAAGTAGGGCACGCTCCGGTCGAGATAGTATTCGCGCAGGATGACATGGCCGATCGCCAAGGCCAGCGCCGCATCGGTGCCCTGCTTGGGATGGAGCCAGAGATCGGCGAACTTGGTCGCCTCGGCATAGTCAGGCGACACGACGACGCTCTTGGTGCCCTTGTAGCGCACCTCGGTGTAGAAGTGGGCGTCCGGCGTGCGCGTCTGCGGCACGTTCGAACCCCAGATCATCAAGTAGCCGGCATTATACCAGTCGGCACTTTCCGGTACATCCGTCTGCTCGCCCCAGGTTTGCGGGCTGGCCGGAGGCAGATCGCAATACCAGTCATAAAAGCTCAGGCAAACGCCGCCGAGCAGCGACAGATAGCGGGCACCGGCGGCGTAGGAGACCATCGACATCGCCGGAATGGGCGAAAAGCCCATGATGCGGTCGGGGCCGTGGGTTTTGACCGTGTAGGCATTGGCCGACGCAATGATTTCATTGACCTCGTCCCAGCTGGCGCGGATCAGGCCGCCGAGACCGCGCTTGGTGGTGTAGCTGGAACGCTTCTCGGGATTCTCGACGATCGAGGCCCAGGCGGCGACCGGTGTCAGCGTCGCGCGCGCCTCGCGCCACAGTTTGAGCAGCCGCCCACGCACCATCGGGTGCTTCACCCGGTTGGCGGAATACAGATACCAGGAGTAGCTGGCGCCACGGGCGCAGCCGCGTGGCTCGTGATTGGGCAGGTCCGGCCGGGTTCGGGGATAGTCGGTCTGCTGCGTCTCCCAGGTGACAATGCCGCCCTTGACGTAGATCTTCCACGAGCATGAGCCGGTACAGTTTACGCCGTGCGTGGATCGCACGATTTTGTCGTGCTGCCAGCGCTTCCGATAGCCGTCCTCCCACGCGCGCGGCTCGCTGGTGACGATGCCGTGGCCATCCGCAAATGTATCGACCTGCTTCTTGAAGAAGGTCAACCGGTCGAGAAAATGGCTCATGCCTGGGTGTATCCTGTGCGTCGAAGCCCCTCCGGCAGGCGGTTGCCCCGGAGCACGCTGTCAACATCGGATCGAACTCACGGCAGTGCATTGATCCAAATCAATGCGGGCGATTGATTTTGGTTTTTACATAAGGCGTCTTGGCGTCCCGATCACGATTGCCAGCGACGACAAGAGGAGCGGCAATACAGATGGGGATTGAACGTCGGCACGATCCTATCGAGGGCTCCGTTGCGGCGACGCCACGCGATGTTCTGGCGGATACCGAGTGGCTGCGCTGCGTCCCGTCGGTTGCGCTCGACCTGCTTGCCAAACAGGCCGTGCTCCATCGCATGCCATCTGGCAGTACGCTTTTCGAGGAGGCAGAGACGCCGTCCTTCGCACTATTGCTTGTCAGCGGCAGCGTTGAGCTCATTGCGGTGCGGGGGGCGGAGGAAACGTTGGTCGAGTTCGTGCAGGCTCCCGACCTTTTGCTTCCCGCCGCAGTTTTGAACAACCAGCCCTACCTTTTAAGGGCGCGTGTTTTGCATGATGCCCGGCTCGTCATGATCCAGGCCGAGAACTTCCGCGATGCCGTGGCCACCGACCATGCCCTTTGCCTCGCCGTGCTGGCATGCCAGGCGGCGCAATTCCGCCGCCAGATCAAGCACGTCAAGAACCTGCAACTGAGATCCGCGGAGGAACGTGTCGGCTGCTACCTGATGAAACTGGTTCAGGGCGCAGCACCCGGCACGCCCGTCAAGCTGCCGTTGGAGAAGCGCCTGATCGCCTCCCAGCTTGGAATCACCCGCGAAACCTTTTCGCGCACCCTTCAAATCATCATCCGGCACGGCCTGCGGATTGAAGGCGAGATCGTCCTTATCG
Organism: Rhizobium sp. 2YAF20; assembly: GCF_052114685.1. Lineage (NCBI taxonomy): Bacteria > Pseudomonadati > Pseudomonadota > Alphaproteobacteria > Hyphomicrobiales > Rhizobiaceae > Rhizobium > Rhizobium sp. 2YAF20. The sequence continues at coordinate 50,860 of NZ_JBFRFF010000015.1, forward strand.
AGGATATCACTGCTGCCCAAGCGCGCTTCAAGCTTGATCCGCTGGTCGACGGCTACGAGCCCATGATTCCAATTCAACCTAAAAGGAACTGACGATGACGAGCGCATCGGTGCATCCATCTGATCAGCAGCGAGCCCTATGGTCCTCGACCGCAGCCTTTACCGTGTGCTTCGCGGTCTGGACCGTCTTTGCGATCATCGGCATTCAGATTCAGCGTGATCTCGGGCTGACGGACACGCAACTGGGCCTGCTGGTCGGAACGCCGATCCTGACAGGTTCCCTGATCCGGCTCATCCTTGGCATTTGGGCGGATCAGTATGGTGGCCGCATGGTGTTCTTCGCCACTATGCTGTCGGCGGCGGTGATGACCGCTTTGCTGACGCTGGCCTTCGACTATCCCACCTTCCTTCTGGCCGCTCTGGGGGTCGGCATTTCCGGCGGCTCCTTCTCGGTGGGCGTCGCTTATGTGGCCAAGTGGTTCCCCAAAGAGAAGCAAGGAACCGCTCTTGGCATATTTGGTGCTGGAAACGTCGGCGCCGCAGTCACCAAGTTGGCTGCTCCGACGGTAATGCTGACATACGGCTGGCAAGCCGTCGCTCTGGTCTGGGCTGCGGCGTTGGCGGTGATCGCTGTCGTCTTCTTCGTTATGACGAAGGATGACCCAGAAAGCGTGCAGCGCCGCATCGCTGGCCGGAAGCCCGAGCCATTTTCGGCGATGCTGGAGCCGCTCAAGAACGCTCAGGTCTGGCGTTTCTCGCTGTATTATTTTTTCGTCTTCGGCGGCTTCGTGTCGCTGGCACTTTGGCTACCCCACTACCTCATCGGTGTCTACGGTGTGAGCATCGCCGCGGCTGGCGTGATTGGAGCCGCCTACTCGATTCCGGCCTCGGTCTTCCGCGCCTATGGCGGGCATCTAGCCGACAAGTTTGGCGCTCGACGGGTCATGTACTGGACCTTTCTGGTCTCTGTCGTCTGCACGTTCATCCTGTCCTATCCGCCGACCCACTATGTGATGCAGGGCAGTCGTGGACCTCTTGAATTCTCGACGAATCTCGGCGTGGTCGGATTCATCGTCGTGGCCTCCATACTGGGTTTCTTCATGAGCCTGGGCAAGGCTGCCGTATTCAAGCACATCCCCGTCTATTATCCGGACCGCGTCGGCGCCGTTGGCGGTGTCGTCGGCCTGGTCGGCGGCCTCGGCGGCTTTGCCATGCCGATCGCGTTCGGTGCTCTGAACGACCTGACAGGTGTCTGGCAAAGTTGCTTCTGGCTGTTGTTTGCGTTGGTAGCCACGGCGCTGGTATGGATGCATGTCGCCATCCGTCAGATGGAGCGCGCAGCACAGGCGTCGGGCGTGCCGGTGTCAGCTCTGCCGGAACTCCCGGAAATGCAGCCGGTCCATGGTGTTGCACAACAGGGCGCACTGGCGGGGACGGGCGCCATCAAAGATTGGCGTCCCGAAGACGCAGCGTTCTGGAATGAGACTGGCCGCAAGATCGCCCGCCGCAACCTGTGGATCTCGGTTCCCTGCCTGCTTTTGTCGTTTGCCGTCTGGATGGTTTGGTCGGTCGTGGTGTCTAAGCTCCCCGCGGTCGGTTTCAGCTTTTCCAACGAGCAGCTTTTTTGGCTCGCGGCACTTCCGGGCCTGTCAGGGGCCACGTTGCGGGTGGTTTATGCATTCATGCCTGCCATCTTTGGTGGTCGTCTTTGGACGACGCTAACCACTTGGTCGTTGCTGATCCCTGCGCTCGGCATGGGTTTTGCGGTCCAGGATCCGACGTCACCATACTGGATCTTCCTGATGCTTGCCCTGCTCTGCGGCTTGGGCGGTGGTAATTTCGCATCGTCCATGTCCAACATCTCGTTTTTCTTCCCCAAGGCGGAGAAAGGAAGTGCATTGGCGTTGAATGCCGGCCTCGGTAACCTCGGCGTCAGCGTCGTTCAGTTCGTCGTGCCGTTGGCGATTACGGCTGGCGTGCTCGGCTGGTTCGGCGGAATGCCGCAGAGCGCGACCGTCGGCGGCGTGACCACCACCCTGTGGCTGCAAAACGCCGGCTTCGTGTTTGTGCCGTTCATCGTCGCCAGCGCCTTTGCCGCCTGGTTCGGCATGAATGACATCGCCACCATGAAATCGTCGTTCGCCGATCAAGCCATCATCTTTCGGCGGGCGCATAACTGGATCATGTGCTGGCTCTACACCGGTACATTCGGTTCCTTTATCGGCTTTTCGGCGGCATTCCCGTTGCTGTCGAAAATCCTGTTTCCAGAGGTGAACGCGCTCGCATATGCCTTCCTCGGTCCCCTGGTCGGGGCCTTGGCGCGGGCTGCCGCTGGAAAACCATCTGATCGGTTCGGCGGGGGACGGGTCACCATCTGGGTGTTCGTCGCAATGAGCCTTGGCACGGTTGGAATCCTCTACGCCATCGGCATGAAGGCCGATCCAACCGCATTCCCGGTATTCCTGGCCAGCTTCCTGTTCCTGTTTGCCGCCAGCGGGGTTGGCAACGCGTCAACGTTCCAGATGATTCCGGCAATCATGCGCAAGGAGGTGGCTCGCCTGGAGCCCGGTCTCAACGCTATTGACCTGGCAAAGCAATCCGACAAGGAATCCGCCGCCATCATCGGCTTTACCTCTGCGATCGCGGCCTACGGCGCCTTCTTCATCCCCAAGAGCTTCGGAAGCTCAATTGCTTCCACAGGTGGAGCGGAACTGGCATTGTACGGCTTCCTGGCCTTCTATGTGAGTTGCATCGGTATCACCTGGTGGTTCTACACCCGGCGCGGCGGGCTGCTATCGTGCCATTCGAGTTTGGTTTTGGAAGGTCTTCCAGACTAAAGTTTTGATGCTAGGGCTGGAACTGTTCGCCGACGATACGCGACATTCGATTTTGCAGACGTCTTGGCAGCATGATCCACTTCGACGCGAGCCATGTACCTGGAAAAACGGGTCCTCTGAGTTGCGCACTCGGGGTGCTTCCATTCGATCAATCGCATTTCGACAGATGAGCGGGATAGTGCCGCCCTTGCCCATTCAGTGCTGATTTCCGCGTGAAGGAGACCATATATGCAAATCGCCCATCCACACTTGCCCATCACCGCGATCGTCTATCCGAAGGGACCGGACTTCGAAGCCTTTCTGCGGGATGTGACCGCCACCATGGCGGAGCAAGGCATGCGGCTGGCCGGGCTGGTTCAGCACAGCCAAGCAAAGTCCGGTCGCACGAAATGCGATATGTATCTCCATGATCTCACCACAGGCGAAGTCTCTGCGATCTCCGATGACCGCGGTCCCCATGCCCGCGGCTGCGTCTTGAATACCGACCGGCTGGTGGGCGCCTGCGAGGCTGCGAAGGCCGGGCTGTCTGCAGAGACCGATCTGTTGGTCCTGTGCAAGTTCGGGAAAGCCGAGGTGGAAGGGGGCGGCTTCAGGGCGTTGATAGCCAAGGCTCTGGAGCTTTCGGTTCCTGTTCTGATCGGAGTTCCCGAGATTAACCTTTTACGGTTTCGCGAATTTGCGGCCGGTTTTGCGCGAGAAATCGAGTTTGCTGAACTCGCCTCCGATCAACGGCTGGCGACGGCAGAGCGTCTGCGCTCCGCCTTTCGGCCGGCGGATGGCGCGCCGATGGCGGTCGCCTTGGGGGGTAAGTGATGGATGACATCGTGGTGGCGCGCGCGCTGCACGTCCTTGCCGTGATCCACTGGATCGGCGGACTGGCGTTCGTGACGTTGGTCGTGCTGCCCTTCGCCAGATCACATCAGATGAGCAAAGATGCCCTGATGCTGTTCGAAGGCATCGAGCGGCATTTTTCAGCGCAGGTTCGCCTCTCGGTCCCGCTCGCAGGCGCAACGGGGCTGTGGATGACGTACAGGATGGAGCTCTGGGACCGTTTCGCTGATCCGAATTTCTGGTGGATGTCGGCGATGGTCGGCCTCTGGCTGATCTTCATGCTCATGCTGTTCGTCATCGAGCCATTCTTGCACAGAAAATTCGAGAAGAGCGCGCGCCAGGACCCGACCTCTGCCTTCCGCCGTGTGAGCCGTCTGCACGAATTTCTTCTGCTGCTTGCGACCGTCACGGCGTTTGGTGCCGTTGCCGGTTCTCATGGGTTCAGCTTTTTCTGATGCAGGACACGCTCATGGGTTCCAACGCGGAGGTTTGATCCAATGGTTCGCATCGGAATTCTCACAATATCCGGGTCTTCCTCGCTTTGTGTGGTGACCCCGTCAATTGAGCGGCAGCATGTGTTCTCCGAGCATGCTCCGGGCCAATTCTGCCATAGAGCGCACATTTGATCGTCTTCAATCGGCTGATCTGATCTCTTCTCATCGACGACGGAAAGCTGATCGGTAATCCCCCCGTTCTTAACGGGGCTCAGCGGTAGAATTCACGCAGCTATTTTCAGTTTCTGTGCGGGCGTGAACCCGCCGATACCCACGTTGGGCCGTTCGTTGTTGTAGGTCCATAGGCATCGCGTGGCGAATTCCTGTGCCTCCTCTATGCCTTCGCTGATGTATTGGTCGAGCCATTCATGCCGGACGGTACGGTTGTAGCGCTCGACATAGGCGTTCTGCTGGGCTTGCCGGGCTGGATGTGGCTCAATGCAATGCCCTGGTTCTCGGCCCATTCCATCAGCTTTATGCCTACCAGATAGCGTCGATCGATCAATTGTTAACAGGGCTGTAGTCATTACGCTTCGGGATCTGGCTTGGTGGTGACGTAGTTTCGCCCTCGGAGAGCGTGCACTCAAGAAGAAGAGGTCTCTCGTCTGGCGAAAATTCCCGACTGCCCAGGATCATTTCCACTGCCGCTGCTGCAACTGCGGCTATCGGCTGTCTGATGGTGGTCAATCGCGGTGTCGTCATGTTCGAAAGGGGAATGCCGTCGAACCCGACGATGCTGAGAGCGGCAGGTATGGGAATGCCGAGGTCGTAGGCAGCTCGCATGCAGCCGATTGCCTGTTGATCTGAACTTGCCAAGATCGCCGTTGGTCTTTCGTTGCGCGCCTGCGCCAGCAAATAGCTGCCGGCCCGCAACCCACCTTCGTAGTCGAAAGCGGCTTCGACGACCATGGTGCTGCAAGATTGTTCGTTGCCGCCGTTGAAAGCCTCAACAGCCTCCAGGTAGCCACCGAGACGATCATTTGCAGGAACCGAATCGAACGGCCCGGACACGATGCCAATGCGGCGATGGCCCAGTTTCAAAAGATATTCCGCGCCCAGCCTTGCCCCCTGGCGGTGGTCGGCAGCCACGCCGGGATAATCCTTGATCAGCCGGTCAAGCACGACGAGCGGCAAACCAAGCGGGGGCTTCGTCGCGTGAAAGCCGTCACTGGGCACAAGTATGATCCCATCGACCTTGCGTCCGGCCAGCTGCTCCAGTCGATCGGCTTCCTTTGCGACATCGTCGAGTGAGGTCATGAATATGACATTGTAGCCAAACAATGCGGCGGCCTGTTCCGCACCCTGAACAACTTCAGCAAAAAATGGGTTGGAGAGATTGGGGATGACGATACCGATCAGCCTGCTCACCCTGCTGCGCATGCTGCGAGCATGAGGATCCGGCCGATAACCAAGCTCCGCAATCACTTTTCCGACGGTGTCCCGCACCTCCTGCGTCACGGAGGCATGGCCATTCAACACCCTGGAGACGGTGCCGGTCGCGACCCCGGCGCGCTTGGCAACGTCTCGTATCCCGACCTTCTTCATTTTCAGGCTTTGCCCGTGTGCTCTGGAGACCGAACGCCCGATCTACCGTGTCTCATATCGATGAAAATCCACATTCTCAATAGCCGTCGTCTGAACTGAGTTTGAAGGCAAAGAGCCGCTGTTCGATATTGAACCGGTTCATATCGCGCTGTCAATTTCTGGGTCATACATATCTTCTCTCGACAATATTCGCCGCGAACCCGGCATTGACAGCGTAAATATGGCTTGATATCCGTCGAGCATTGGAAACGGTTCACACGGGGCGAGGAGGCCCTCGTTTCCAACACATTGGGGAGGATTAAAATGTCGAATGTACAAATCCGCACTGCTTTTCACATGAAGACTCGCCGCGACGTGCTGAAGCTCAGTGCAGCCGGCTCGCTTCTTGTGGCTGTCGCATTGTCCGTGGGCACTGCTCCGGCTTTGGCTGCTGACAAGCCGAAGGTCGGCCTCATCATGAAGTCGCTTTCCAACGAATTTTTCAAACAGATGAAGGCGGGTGCCGACGATTACGCCGCCAAGAATGCCGACAAGTTCGATTTCAAGGCTGTCGGCATGAAGGACGAGCGCGATTTCGCCTCGCAGGTCGATGCGGTCGAGAATTTCGTTACCCAAAAGTATGACATCATTGTCGTTGCTCCGGCAGACTCCAAGGCCATGGTAACACCATTGGCTAAAGCGGTAAAAGCAGGCGTGAAGGTCATCAACATCGACGTTGCGCTCGATGAGGATGCGAAGAAAGCCGCCGGTGTCGATCTTGCATTTTTCGGTCCTGACAACAGGGATGGCGCAAAGCTGGCTGGCGATGCGCTTGCAAAGGATCTCGGCAAGGGGGGCAAGGTCGTCGTCCTGGAAGGCAACCCTGAAGCCGATAACGCAAAGGAACGCGCGAAGGGCTTCGCCGACTCGATCAAGGCCGGTGGTCTGCAGCTTCTCGATAGCAAGACTGCGCATTGGGAGACGGAAGAAGCCAACACCGTCATGACGAATTTCCTGACCAAATATCATGATATTCAGGGCGTCATGGCTGCCAACGACTCGATGGTGCTCGGTGTGGTGAAAGCGCTCGATGCCGCTGGTCTTAGTGGCAAGATCAAAGTTGTTGGCTTCGACAATATTCCAGCCGTTCAGCCTCTGATCAAAGATGGCAAGGTGTTGGCGACCGTCGAGCAATATGGTGCCCAGATGGCTGCCATGGGCATCGACTACGGTCTTCGTGAAATGAAGGGCGAGAAGTTTACCGGTTGGGTCAAGACTGACATTAAGCTCGTAACGAAGTAAATCACCCTTCTGTGGTTCAGGGAAGGTGGATGCGCCGGCTCAAAGCTGGCGCATCCTCTCCCTGGCAGGCATTTGCAATATTTCCGCTCATGAATAGCCGCGTCGACTGTTGTCAGAGTGTCGAATTGCTCCTGACTGTCATTCGGTTCCAACGATGCATGAGGTCGACTTGGCACATGAAACCGAAAACAAGATTTTGCGGCTGGATAGGATCGGCAAGCGCTTTCCCGGCGTGGTGGCGCTCAAAGACGTTTCCATCGAAATTGCCCGCGGCAGAGGGCATGTTCTTCTTGGAGAAAACGGCGCAGGAAAATCCACGCTTATCAATCTTCTGGGGGGCGTGTTCAAACCCGATGACGGGCAAATCTGGTTCGACGGCAAGCGCTACGAGCCTCAGTCACCCTATGAGGCCTTCAGCGCGGGTATCCGCATCGTCCATCAGGAGCTCCATCCGCTTTCAAACCTGACTGTTGCGGAAAACTTGCTGTTTGAGAGCTTACCGCGGCGCCGTGGGCTGGTCGACTATAAGCAAATGAATCGACGCGCTGCTGAATTGCTGGCCGAGGTCGGCCTCGACATGGCGCCAACGACCCAAGCCGGCCGGCTTAGCGTAGCGCAGCTGCAATTGCTCGAAATCGCGAAGGCGCTCTGCTACGAAAGCAAGTTTCTGGTCCTCGATGAGCCGACAGCGACGTTGACTTCGAAAGAGGTCGATCGCCTCTTCGAAATTCTCAGGCGCCTGCGAAACCGTGGCGTTACCACGCTTTACATTTCTCACCGACTTGAAGAGATTTTTGAGGTCGGTGACGACGTGACCATATTGCGTGATGGGCAGCACGTGATTACCAGACCACTTGCCGGACTTGCCATCCCTGAGATCGTCGAGCTTATGGTCGGCCGCACGATTGCCAATCTCAATGTGTTCCGTGAGGACAGTCCCGTTTATGGCGAGGCGCTGGGTGTGTCGGGCCTCAAAGTAACCCGCGACAGTCCTGAGTTGTCATTCTCCGTTCGGAACGGCGAGATCGTCGGTATTGCCGGCTTGGTGGGCAGCGGTCGAACGGAGGCGGTGCGAGCCATTTTCGGGGCCGATCTAAAGGTTGCCGGAGAGATCCGGATCGACGGAAAATCGGTTGAGATCAAATCGCCGAAGGATGCGGTAAGCGCTGGTATTTGCCTTGCGACGGAAGACCGCAAATTGCAGGGGCTCATGCTCGACATGACCTGCGCGCAGAACTCAACAATAACAGACCTGCGCAAGATCTCCCGAAACGGACTGATCTTGAAGAAGGTGGAGGATAGCAACTCCAGGCGTCTGGTGCAGGAACTGCGCATAAAGACACCCTCGATCCACCAGGCTGTCAGAACCTTTTCTGGCGGCAACCAGCAGAAGGTCGTTATCGCGAAATGGCTTTTCCGCGGTCCAAGAGTGCTCATTTTTGATGAGCCGACGCGTGGGATCGATGTCGGCGCGAAGGCCGAAATCTATGAGCTTGTCTGGAAACTGGCCGCTGCGGGGAAGGGTATTCTCGTAGTCTCATCTGATCTGCCGGAGCTTATGGGCATCTGCCATCGCATTATTGTTCTTTCGGCCGGAAAAATTGCCGGTGAAGTGGCTCGCGAAGAGTTTGACGAGAGCAGGATCCTCTCACTGGCCTACAAGGAGTATAGTCGTGTCCGAGAAGACTGAAACCAAGAGTGACGTAAAACGAGTACGTCTCGTGGACACCATCCTGCGTATTTCAATGCGTGAAGCCGGTGTTGCGATTGCGCTCGTTGTCCTCGTCATCTTCTTCTCAGCCGCGGCGCCGTACTTTGCGACGCCCGAGAATTTCCTGAAGATTTTCGTGCAGACGGCGATCAATACTGTCCTGGCATCTGGCATGACTTTCGTCATCCTTGTCGGGGGTATCGATCTCTCGGTTGGTTCGCTTCTCGCCCTTTGCACGGTCGTCGGCGCCACAATCATGATCGATCCGCGGCTGTCACCCTGGCAGGCAATAGTACTAGCCTCATTTGCTTCCATGGGTGTAGGACTCGTTCTTGGGGCGCTGAACGGTTGGATTTGTGAAAGATGGAAGCTGCCTTCTTTCATCGTCACGCTAGGCATGCTGAACGTCGCCAGCGGTTTGGCGCGCGTTGTCAGCGATAACTCCACGATTACAGGCCTGCCGCAGCCGTTCGTTGATTTCGGAAATCTCATTTTCTGGGGCGTGTTACCTTCGATATTCCTGATCGCAATTGTTGTCGTCCTCATCGGCTGGTTTATCCTGAAATATACGGTTTTCGGGCGTTTCGTCTTTGCGATCGGCACGAATGAGGAGGCCGTTCGCCTTTCCGGCCACACGCCGCGGCGCTACAAGATCGCCGTCTTTGCGATCTCGGGGCTGACGGCAGGGATCGCCGCCATGGTCTACCTCCTTCGATTGAACGTCGGCAGCCCAGTCGCGGGGATAGGCTACGAGCTGAATGCAATCGCGGCTGTCATCATCGGCGGAACGAGTCTTTCGGGAGGCAAAGGCTCCATCATCGGAACATTGGTTGGCGCCTGTATTCTGCAGGTATTGTCGACCGGCTTGCAGCTGCTGGGCGCCGACGACAATGTCAAACCGATTGTGATAGGTGCCGTTATCGTGCTTGCTGTGATCGGAGATAGCTATCGTGGCAAGTGGCTACACATATTAGAAATGCGCTGACGGAATACATATTTCTATTGCGCTTCCTTACCCAGTTCGTACATTTAGGCGAACCGCCCTGCAATCTTCATCAGCTCCCCGGTCAGCACATCGGCGTCCGTATAGGGGTCCGTGCCACTATAATTCGTAAACTGCGCGCGAAGGCTGACGGCTCGGACTGTGGCAGCGGGAATCCGGTCGATGGTGTCGGCAAAAACTGTCTCGCTGTTCTTGGCGTAGGTCGGATAGTACGCAGGCTTTCGCAACTCGGCATAGACCTCGTTCCGATGGATTGGGGCGAGAACATCGCGGAAATGCAACGGCACCCACAGTTCGAAATTCGGTACAGAGGGGATGGCGGTAAACGGAACCGCTTTCCCCTCGTCGCTCTTCAGCTTCTTATCGGTTGCCTCGGCCTTGGCAAGGGCGTTGTGGTAGCTTGGATGGTCGTCCCGGTCGAAGACGACGTACACGCGGTCGAAGGCCTTCTTATCGTTGAAAAGGTGAATCGCATACTCCACGATGTTCAACGGGGATGTTCCGTAGTCAGACGGAACAATCCGGATGTCGGCATTCGGGAGCCGTTTTTCGCGGCGGATCGCCTCGAAGTAGTTGACTTCGGTCTTTTCACCTTCGCACACGATCAGCGTCCGGTCGTAGGATCGCTTGCGGCCTAGTCGGCGTGTCAGGCGTGCTTCGGTACGTTCAAAGCGGTGTTTCTTGGCCAAGATTTACTCTTTCATCGTACCGAAGATCGGGATGCCGCCGTAGCGACCGCCCAAATAGCCTTTCTCCAAGGCCTCGCCCTTGCGTGGCGAAAACTCCAGCAAGGGGAAGAGATGCGAGACCTGGGCTGCGTCTTTCTCCGCAAACCAGATCTGGTCACGTCGGAGTTTGTTGCCGTCGAGCAAGGAGACGTCATGGGTGGTAAAGATCAGCTGTGCTCCCTTGGGGTTCAGCTCTGGACTGTTGAACATTTCGACGATCTTCTGCACCAGCAGTGGATGAAGACTGCGGTCGAGCTCATCCACGATCAGCAGCCGGCCGCGCTGCAGGATGTCCAGGATGGGGCCTGAGAGGCTGAAGAGGATCTGCGTGCCGGCCGACTCCTCGCCATATTCGAATTCGTATACCTCGCCTTCAGCGAGGTGGCCAAATTGCGGAATGTCGATTTCCGTATCTTTAACCTCGGGCACACCGGTGCCCAGATTAAAATGAAGCTGCCGACCCGGCTTTTTCGTGAAGGACACGCGGCAAATGCCCGTGTCGGCGGCAGCAATCAGGGAAACGACGCTTGACAGGTTTCGGGAGTTTTCTTCCGCGTAGTTTGCCGAGAACCCATAGCCTATGCCCCCGCCGTCGGGGAAAATGGCCATATCCTCGGCGAATTTCTGGTGGAGGGGCTTCAGCTGCTCGTTGTTGAGCTGGATGGCTGTTGTGAGAAACAGCGTTTCCTTACGCGTCGCGCTCTCCCAGAGCTTCTTTTGCCCCGTGAAATAGTCGCTGTAGGTATAGTCGTAACGGCTCTTTTTCTTCTCGTTGTATGTGCGGGAGAACCAGACCTGTGGCTTCGCACTTTCGTAGACCAGCAGCCATTCGCTCAGGATATGGGTCCGGGTCATCTCGAAGCCGTACTGAAAGCGCTTTCCGGCAATAAGGAACGTGGCCTCGAACAATGTCGGATGGGTCTCGTGGTCTGGCCGCAACCGGAAGGGCGTCAGGTTGTTTTGCTGGTCGGGCTGAACCTGGTTTGACGTCATCACCATGCTGTGCATGAACTGCAAGGCACGGATGATGTTCGTCTTGCCGCTGGCGTTGGCTCCATAGATAGCCGCGGTATTGAGCGCGCGCTTGACCTTCTCCAGCCCGGTTTCGCGAGTATGCGTATGTTGCAGGGTGGAGTCGGGACTTGCAGCCATGCTAAGCACAGCCTCGTCGCGGAGGGAGCGGTAATTCTTGACGCGAAATTCGAGCAACATATTTTATAGCTTTCCTATATTAAAGCAATCTAGCGCGTAAAATCCGCAAAAAGTCAATTTATTTCGGCTTCATTGCCGGAATAATCCGAAGCGGGCAGCTTTGTCCAAACGTCTTCCGCAGGTGGCTATGGTCAGTTGGCGCATGAAGGGTTCAGAAGAATTGCTCAAAATCATACGTTGAACCTGCTGGAAGCTGACGCCGATGCCGGCACCAAGATCGCTCTGCGACACGTTCGATTGGATCCTGCGAACGCGGATTTGCTGGCCGACATGAAGATCGACGGGATGAACTGTTTGACTTTCAGATTGCGTCTGACTGTTGCGGAGCTGCCTCGATCGCCTAGCCAGGGCGGCGGCTGTACGGTGATTCATATCCGACACCCCGTATGGAGAGTTTCCGCGGTACGCCCCGGCTGAAAAAACTCGCTCAACCCACTGATCGGGGAGGTCGTAACCGTACGAGACGGCCCTATGGCCTTTAGCCGGGGAACCTGGACATACGCCACAGGCTCCCCGACCCATAAGGTCAAGGAGTGTGGTGCCGTATCGGCCGGCATCAACCATTGGGTACCAATCCCCAAGGCAGTGCGTGCTGCCTCATATGAAATGATAGAGGAGATCAGTTGAATTCGCAACCGAATTCACCACAAGATTCAATGGCTTCGCGTTGGAATCGCGCGTTTCGCACGGGCAAGAAAAGACAATTCCGAGCCACGCGGGGCATCTTGCTTGAAGCTATGACGGTGAAATCAGCATACCGATACGGATCGATCTATCGCGCATTGGTGGTCAGCAATAGCGTTGAGTTCGTCTCGCCTTGCGAAACGGTTCTCGACAAGACGGAATTTTAGTTTGAGTCCAAGGCATAAAATTAGTGTGATTCAGAATCGTGAAACTAGTGTGGCTAAAATGCAAGATATTAGTGTTTGTCAAAGGCGTAAAATTAGTGCAACAACAACGCACGGTGGTAGTGGTCCACTACTCACACACCGTCGCCGGAGGCCCCCAAACAGTCGGGGGCTGGGCGCTTTGCTATAGAAATCCCGGCGATCGAAAAACGCCGTGCAGGTCTTGATGTCGATCTACGTCTTTGCATCATTCTGGAGGAGTTCAACGGTGATGTCATCGGCCGCTCCTTCTATTTAGAGCCAGAGCCCCCAATCGGCCGTTTTAGCAAGGTCTTCTTCCTTCCCATCCTGCGCGAGTTTATTGCCAGCCGTAAAACGCTGACCGAGGTCAACCGCGCCCGGTAAATTCGGGCCGGCGGTTCGAACCCCATCAAGGATGGTCGCCGCAGAGAATCGAATAGCCCTGAGCATTTTTTGATAGGTGGAGCCTGCTAGCGCCATACGTCATCGATATGGCTGCCGAGATGACTGTCAACAGAGGCGCATTTATTCGATATGGTGATATCGTGGCGCGACGAGACTGCCAGTGCGAGAGATTCCAAGACGATGACTTTAACGCGCGCGACAGTACTCCAGGCTCAAGAGATGGAGCGGGTATTCAACGACCATCCGGCGCGGGCATTGATAGGCAAGCTGGATACGATTGTGACCACCCTGCGGATGGGACAGTTGCTCTTGCCGGTCACCATCAACGATCGGCGCCTGTCGCCAACCTGCTATCTCTGCTGTCCCAGCGTCGCCTATATCGCCTATGCTCGCGAGGAGCTGCGCAATTTGGCCGAAAGCCCGGCCGCGAAACGAGCTATGGACAGTTTGCTGAGGCTAGCGGCACCCTTGATGCGGATGACCGGGTTCGACCACCAGATCCAGCCCAACAATTGGCTTCTGGCAACAAACATCTGCTGTGCACTCAATGTTGCCGAGATCCACGAGGTGACGCAGGAGCTGTGCGCGTTCCACCCGGGCATGGCAATCGTCTGGCGTTCGCTCAATGACGTTAGCGATGCCCGGATGCTCGCCTTTTTCCGCGCCTGCGGCTACGGTCTCTATCCGGCCCGGCAGGTCTACCTGTTCGATTGCCGGCAAGGGCCGGTGAGGGTCCATCGGGATGAAAAGCGCGACACGCTGCTTCTGGCGCAGCCAGATTTCAGCGTCGTCGAGCCCCGAGACATCGCGCTCACGGATTTTCAGCGGATTGAAGTGCTTTACGCCAAACTCTATCTCCAAAAATACACCTATTTGAATCCTCAATACTCGGCCTTGTGGCTGCAACAGATGCATGAGGCTGGCGTCCTGCAGTTTTACGGCTTGCGCAATCGCGATGGGCAACTGGATGGCATCGCCGGTTTTTTCGACCGGGGCGACGTCATGTCGGCGCCGGTGGTCGGCTACGACACGACAATCGACCTGAAAGCAGGACTCTATCGTCGCCTGATGGCGATCGCGCTGCAGCGCGCCAGGGACCGCCGGCTGCTATTCAACATGAGCGCCGGAGCTGCGGCCTTCAAGAGAAACCGTGGCGGTATTGCGGCGATCGAATACAGTGCAATCTACAATCGACATTTATCGTGGAAGAACCGCGCCGCTGCGACGTTCGTACGGGCGATATTGCGGAACATAGGCATCCCGATCATGAGGAACTATAGGCTTTGAGCGATCAGAAAATCGAGGGATGGGTCGCAATTGCCCGATCAAAAACCGTTCGGACCAAGCCTTTGCGGGTATTGGCAGGGGGGAGGGCATTCGTGTTGTTTCGCGCGGATGGCAGGCTGCATTGTCTTGCCGATGTCTGTCCGCATCGCTCCGCGCCGCTGTCGGGCGGCCGGGTTGTGAACGGTTCTATTGAATGCCCCTATCATGGCTGGCAGTTCGACGGCGCGGGGCTGTGCAAGGCCATGCCCGGTCTGACCGGCGCGGTGCCGCGGGCACTGGTGCCATCCTATGCCGTTTGCGAAAAGGACGGACTAATCTTCTTTTCGGCGCAAGCCGCCAGCGCGGCTCCTTACACGACGGTGCTCGCCGCAGGTGATACGGTTTCGCTGACGGTCGAAAGTCGGGTGACCTCGTCGCTGGCGGAGGTGGCGGAAAACATCCTCGATGCGACCCACACGCATTTCACGCACAAGGGAATTTTGCGAGGCCTGAGCGCCAAACGCTACAAGGTGACGGTGACCGTGACCGGCGGCGACGGCTGGGTGGAGGCGCGCTACGTGGGCGAGCCGAAGCAGGAGGGTCTTGTCAGCCGGCTTCTCGAAGGCGAGCGCTCGATTAGCGTCGGCCGATTTCGCTATCCTGGCATCGCCGAGCTGGAGTTTTGGGGCGCAAAGTCGATCAACTTGGCTACCACCTTTCATCTGCGCCAGGAAACCGAAGACACTGTGCATGGCTTCGGCATTCTTTCGGGCCCGCGACAGAGGAACCTCGGCTATGTGAAAGCGCTACTGTTCAAACCGTTCTTCCGCATTGCCCTACGTCAGGACCAGCTTATTCTCCATGCCGCCGAGGAAAACCGCAAGCTGTTTGCGCAACGCCGGCAGATGCTCACGCCGCTCGACGTCATGCGTCCACACATCGACGCCATTCTCGCCGGGCAGAGACCTGACGTCGCCGACAGGCCGGCTGTGCTGGTGATGGAACTCTAAGCAGGCTAACTATCCGTCGAGTGGTTCGCCGTTCCATTCGATATCGGCCGTCGCCGCAGCTTTCAGTCCGATGCGTTTCAAAGCTGCTACGCAGAAGATTTCGGCCAGCGCCCGCAATTGCGCCTGCAGCATGGGACGGTCGCCGGGCCAAGCGCCGATATCACCCATGTTGCGCGAATCGATCAACCATTGTCGGAGTGCACCTTTGCGGATTGCCGCCGGCAACCCGTAGCAGAGCATTGCCAGCGGCAGCGTCATCGGGCCGGTCAGCGACGCCTCAGCCGGACCACCGTCAACCACCGCGTCTGCCAAACCATCTGCAGCACCGAAGTAGTGCAAGCCGCTGGTTGCTCGTGGATTGCACTCGATAACCGACAGCCGGCCTTGCGCGTCGTGGCGGAAATCGAAGGAAATCTGCCCGGTCCAGCCGTTGGCAGCAACAAAGCCGGCCACGAAATGTCGGATTTGCGGGTTGGCGACCGGCTCAAAGGCGAGACCTGCGCCTTTTCCCACCCTGTAGAGCGGCCGGTAAGCCTGCAGCGCCTGCATTTCACCGTCTTTCGCCAATGCCCAGCAACAAAGCTCCTCTCCGGGCAGGAAGGCCTGCGCCACCCAGGGGTCAGCAGGGGAGGGCACAAGTCGATCGAGATCCGCGGATTTAGGCCTGATCATGACTCGCTCGGCAAATCGCGACCAGACCGGTTTGAAGACGAAGTCTTGGCTTACTGCTAGGTAGGAGCGGAGGTCGGTCGCATCGACAAGCAACGCCGTCTCCGGCGGATCCGCACCGAACCCCCTGGCCATCATGGCAAACCTATATTTGTCGTGCACCTGTGCCAGAAGCGCAAAGGACGGGGCGACAAGCGGGATCTCCGCGCCATTTTGGTCACGGGCCGCCGCTAGAAAGAAAATCTCCTCGCAGGTGGGAAGGACGAAGTGGCAACCATGCTCACGGACGATGCGCTCGACCGCTCGGGCATAGGCTGCAAGTGCATTGCGGGGTTGTGGCAGGCGAACATAGGCGGTCTTGAAACGGGTTGCCCGCGCCATCGCAAAGCGGTGGCTGTCGGCAAGGATGACACGATGGCCCGCCATGTGCAGCAGCCGCGCCCAATGCAGGGCGACGGGTGCACGTGCGCCGGTAACCAGAACTGTCTTCATTCGCTGCTCCTTGCCCCATACCAGCGCCGCTCAACCCGGCGAAGCTTGGCGGTCGGCGGCGACAAACTCTCCCGCTCAACTGAGATCAGGGGTTGGGTGCCGATGCCCTGCAGCAGCCATTTGAGTGCCATTTCAGCGGCGGTTGCGGCGGCCGGTGAAACCGTATCCGGTAGCAGTAAGCGCAGTTCGTTGTGGTCGGCCTGGATGAGGCGAAAATCCGTGATACTTCGATCTGAATCGAGAATTGCATTGCGCAGCACATCCGGCGTGACCGGGACCGTCCCGCGGCTCGCTGCCCGCGGCAGTTCGAAAATGTCATCGCTGCGGCCGGCGACCTCTGCGACGGCGCGAAGCGGCGAGCCGCAGCGACAGGTGTCCGTTTGCATGCGTAGCAGGTCATTGATTCGATAACGGGCGATGACCTGCGTCTGTCGGGTGAAGTCGGAAATGACCGGTGAGACGAGGTCGCTATCCGGCACCGGCTGCAGTTCGAAATGCATGACGTCCTCGGCCAGATGCAAGGTGCCATGGGCACAGCTGGTGGCAAGCAGGCCCTCGGTCGCCATATAGATCTCGCCGAGCCGCATTTGATACCGCTTCTCGATGATGTCGCGGTCGATGGGATCGAGAACTTCGGCGGCACTGAAGAGTCGTTTCGGCGCCAGCGTGCGGTCTTGTTCGGCCAGCCAACGCAAAACTTTCGGCGGCGCGATAATCGTGTCCGGTGCAAAGCCGACAATCTCCGGCGCGATCGCCGGCACGCCGCGACGCAGATCGAAGAATTTGAGATCGAGCCGTCGCGTCCGATTGGCGGAGTTGTAAAGCGCTGTGTGCAGCGGCAGGATCAGCGCGATCCGTGCTGTTTCGAGCGGAAACGCGGGCAAAAGCTTGCCGAGCATCACGCCCAGCCATTCGTACCGCTCGTCATCGGAAATGACGAACAGCCCGCGATTACCGCTCGTGCCGGTGCTGGCCCCGACTACATATCCTTGACGTTGCTGGCCGCTGTTGAACATCCGCCAGCCTTCGGCACTGGATAGTCCGGCGCTGTTGAACTGCTCGAAAGCCCCCATCACGATCGTCTTGTCGACGATCGGCAAGTCATCAAGGCCTCCGATGTTTCGACCGCGATAATAGTCCGTCGAACCGACGGTATCGCGCAGCCACCGGTGGATGCAGCGTCGTTGCCAGGTCTCAAGGTCGGCTCGTGTCTTCAGGCGTCTTGTAAGTAGGCGCGTACGCACAAACGAAGAGACCAGCCTGAGGATTGGTAGATGACGAAATGCGAACCTCATTGTCAGGCCTCGCCACAAGCAGGGTCATCGGATGGCTCGTGGCAGAGCACAACCTTGCCGCCTTGGCCGGCGAACCGCCTGACCTTTTCCATCGAGGTCACCGCCGCATGTCGGTCGCTGTAAATCAGCTGCGCCGGCCCTGACGGCGCTCGGTCGTTGGTAATTGCCCGTAGCAGCCATTGCGTATCGGTAGCGTAAAGCAATGGCGGCGATGCGTCCTGCCAAAGCAGCCCGAAATGCCCGAGCGCATGGCCGGGCAGCGGCACGGCAAGGCAGGAGCCATCGGCAAAGAGGTCGTAACCGCTGCCCAGATCATAGGGCAGCGGTACCGATCGCAGGGTGTCGATCGAAATCAACCGCTCGCGAAAATCCGTCGGCAACAAATCGGGAAAAAAGCCGTTGAGCAGTTTCTGCAGAGGGCTCATGCGCGACAGCTTCTCGTAGGCTGCGCCATCCGCCAGAAACCGGGCTTTCGGAAAATCGGCCAGAGCGGCAATGTGATCGGCATGGAAATGCGTGACGATGATATGGGTGACATCCGCCGGCCCGATCCCGCGGCTCTGCAGACTTGCTGTGGGGGAGGCCTCCTCGATCAGGCGTGGCCTGAGGATGGCGCCATAGAGTTTCACGGTCAGACTACGGGTGCGGCCTTCGGTGACACGTTTTGTGTATCCTGTGTCGATCAGCACCGGTCCGAGCTGCGGATGATGCCACAGACCGTAGCGCACCTGGATATCGACGAACGTCCATCGACCACCTCGGAGAACCAAGCGCTCCGGCGTCCGCACGAAGGCGCCGTTGACGAATACGGGATTGCTCACCGGATGACGCCTCCGCCGAACGTTCGCACCAACCCCTGCTCGAAGCGGACTCGCGGCTGAAAGCCGATATCCCGCCGCGCCGCGGAGATATCCAACGTCTGTGTGAAGGCAAGAATGCCGAGGCTATAGGCGGTAATCACCGGTTCCGGCTTGCCTGGCCGCAGCAATGCCACCGCCTCTGCCAACCTTGCCACGCTTACGGCCAAGGGCCAGGGAATGGCCCGCCACCGCACTGCAATCCCGGCGTTTGCCGCCGCACTTTCGACAATGACGCGCAACGGCAGCGCTTCATCCCCGGCAATGTTGTAGGTCCGGCCAGCGATCTCGCGCGGTGCCTCCATCGCGCAGACGATCCCCAGCACCACATCGTCGACATAGGTGACATTGGTGGAAGCCCGGCCGCCGCGCAGCAAAGGAAGCGGGCCATTTTCCGCCGCCCTGATCAGGCGTGGCAGTAGCGCCACGTCACCGCGGCCGTAGATGGCGCGCGGCCGCAGGATGATTGGGGAAAGATCTATGGCAGCGAGCACATCGCGTTCGGCAATTTGCTTGCTTTCTGCATAGGCGTTGACGGGCCTGGGAAGCGGGGTGTCCTCGCACATATCCGCCTGATCGGAATACCGGAAGGCGACACTAGGCGAAGAGATGAAGACGAAGCGGCGAACGCCTGCCGCTCTGGCCATCGTCAGCGCATGGCGGGTGCCCGCAACGTTCGCCCCCAGGAAAGCGGCTCTCGAGCCCCAGGCCGCAGAGAGCCCGGCCGCGTGCACGAAGACATCCGCGTGGCCGAGTCCTCTCAGCACGGACGCGCCTGGCGATACAGTGATATCGATGCTGGCGAACCGCGTTCCGCATGTCTCCAGATGACGACCCTTCTCGGCATTTCGGCCGAGGCCGACCACCTCGTGGCCGTCCTCGCGCAATAGGGCACAAAGCCTGCCTCCCAGAAACCCCGTCGCACCGCTGACGATCACGCGCATGGAAATCAAACGATCATGGCAAGGCCGCCGAACGACAGCCCCGCCGAGGTGCCAAGCATCAGCATCTTCATGCCATCGGTCAGTCGACCCGATGAGCGGGCGAGATCGAGGGCCGTCGGGATGGACGCAGCGATCTGATTGCCGTGATCCCGCATGATGTTGACGATGCACTGCGAACCGAAGCCACATCGGTCGGCCAGATGCGACAGGGCGGCGGGGCTTGCCTGATGCGGAATGACGAGGTCGACCTCATCGCGTCGCCAACCGGCAGCGCTGAGCAGGCGATCGAGAAATTGTTCGAAAAAGGAAAGCGTATGGCGGAAAAGCGCGCGTCCATCCATTTCGAACACCGTGTGGCGCGCAAACGCCTCGGGATCTCTATGAAAGTCATATCGCGTGCCCCCGGCACCCAGCGCGCAGTCTTCGTAGCCAGATGGATAGGTTTCCATGCGAGCAGCAACGACGCCCGCCGTTCCGTCTCCCGGAGCGAACAGGGCGGCCGCGGCACCGTCCCCGAACAGTGACGCAACCAGCGGATCCGTCTCCCAGGGTAGGCCACGGGACGCAATTTCCGAGGAGACGACCAGGCAGCGCTTGTAATTGCCGCCTGCGAGGAATGAGGCTGCTATGTCGCTCGCTGTCAGGAAGCTAAGACAGGTCGAGTTGACGTCGAAGGCTGCACAGCGCCCATCGGGAATGCCCAGCCTTCTCTGGAGAAGCGGTGCGGTTGCGGGGATGGACTGATAGGGGACGGCGGCTGCGAAAATCAGCAGGTCGATATCGGTTGCCGCACACCCAGCGGCTGCCATTGCTTGCCCGCCTGCCATTTCGGCAAGATCTATCTGGTCTTCGATCTGGCAAATATAGCGCGACGCTATCCCGACATGTTGTTCAGTCCAGCCTGGGGCCTCTCCAAGACGCATGTCGATTTCTGTCGACAGTAATCTCGTTTCCGGCACGGCGCACCCGGAGCCAACGATCTTCATTCCTCGAAATGTGGAGGGCATCGATGTCCTTGGTGTCAGCAATCAGGTTTCGTTGCTGTATCATATTTGCATGCGCAGAAAGCCCAAATTTTCACTGCGTCCACAACCGCTGCGTGGATATGAGGATATTGGTGCCTTCAGGGCTCTTAGATTGGAAGGCGCCGCCCTTCTGGAATTATTCTTGTAGAATCGCATAGGGGTTCGACAGAAATGCCGTTGGTGATGCGATAGAGGCCAAATCAAAACGAACGGCCCTCCCGAGGGCGGCACTGCTGCTATCAACGCTTTGATCCCGAATCCAAGAGTGGCGTGGCTTTGGTTGAGTAGGGCAAATCCTGTTCTCGGCGGAAACAAGCCAATCGACCTTTTGAAGCACGATCGGGTTGATGAGGTACTAGAGGCAGCCCAGGCTTACTTCGGACAGCCATGATTCTGGATACGTCGATCCTGCAGAAGCTCGGCCGTGCAGATTGATGTCACAAATTACGTGCGCATTGTAAACCGTACCCATACGAACACATCGCTCGGCATGGGATTTGGAAAGACCCGGTTCTCCAGTCCGAAGGACAAATTTCGGTTGCTCTAACCCCCGACCTCCTTTTCGGCTTGGTAGAATTTGTTTTCGCGGCGCGTACCAAAGAGCCTCAACGTCTCCAGATGCTCGCGCTGAGCCCGATAAAAGGCTGTCAAGAAAAGCAGCTGTTGGCCGGGCTTGACGGTGTCCCGATACCCGATTTTCCTGACAATAGTTCGTACGATCTGTACGATCTCCTCATTGTTTGAGCTTTTTGTCGGGTCGCGAAGCACGTCTTCAAGCGTCTGCAACTCGTATTTCCCATACACATCGAGATGCTCCGGGAGGAAATCGAACTCCGCCTGCGACGATACGGTCGTCGGAGCCGATATTGCAAGGTCGGACAGCAGCACGGAACGCGGATTATCGACCACCAAAGTCCCGGCAATGATATCACCAAGCCGCTGTCTGCGCCGATTGGCCAGGGGGACGGTCAAGATCACTAGAACCAAGGCGATCGTCAGACCGATTTCCCACGCCGGCATCGAGCCGGCGGCAAAAACCAAGGATAGGGGAGTGAAAATCTCCACCTCCTTCATGAGGTTTCTTGCAGTGACTTGGTGTGGGGTGAGGCGTCGCCCATTTACGTTGATGACGCGAATGCCCGTTATCTTTTTTCCGAGCGTGCGCCCATTCCAGATGAGTTCTGAAAGAACATAGTAGGGAATGCGTATCAAGAACGCCAACAAGATCATCAACGTCATTTCGGCTGCGGGAGGCAGGAACCCGCCGGAGACGATGGCGATCGCACAAACAAACACCAGGAGAAAGGTGAAGATGAGGTCGAGACACTGCGCCCCGAAACGCGTTCCGAGAGAAGCGACTGCGAAATTGATCGGCACGCCTTCCGGCGGGATGAATTGTTCTAGCCGCTTGTCGCCCTGAACACGCTGGCTCATTGCAAAGGCCCGTGTAAAGTTTTGTTTTCGCGACCTGCAAATAGCAGCCAGCTCGCCCAGAAGGCGCCCATCCCCCAGCCAATGATCAGGCGCTGGGTCGGATCCTGTACGAGTTGGCGAAGAAATCCTTCAATAAGCGCTGCCACCACGAGCATCAGCGCCGCTAGAATGGCGAGCTTAATCGCATCATGTGCTTGATGGCGCAATGCCTCCCTGCGGCTCCGTAGGCCCGGCAGAAGGACGGCCAGTCCAAGCCTTGCACCGCCTGCGCAGGCAATTGCAATTGCCGCAAGCTCGGTAACTCCGTGGATCGAGAGCCATGCGAACACATCATAGCCCAACCCCTTTTGATCGAACATCGCGAAAAACGCGCCCAGCATCAAACCGTTATAGAAGGTCAGGACGAAGCTCGGTACCGACAGGAAAATACCCAACGCAAAGATCAGGATTACGATCGATGTGTTGTGGGAGAAGAGGAATGTGGAAAATGCGGCCAACTTCTCACTGCCATGTCGCTCGTCGCCGTAGATCGTAGAGCGGAGATAGTCGGCTGATGCATCCGGCGTGCGCTGATCGGCCATTTCCGGAGGTACGAAGGTATAGAGCCAGCTGGAATCATTAACACACAGCTTATATCCGGCGACCGCCCCCAAAATAAGTGCCAGGAAACCTATAAACAGAGGCAGGGCCGATCGGCGCACCGCCTGCGGAATGCCATGTGTCAACAGACGGGTCGTCAGGCCGCCGAGGCTTTCCTGGGGGGCATATACGACCAGGTAAGCGCGCGCGCCAAGACTTTCCAAATAGCCAATCAAGGCACGATCCAGAGAAATGTCGCGCGCGACGCTCAACGAATTCATCGCCTGTCTATATCCTGCGGAAAGATCCCGGACTTCATCGTAGCTCAAGACCATTGTGCCGCCTTTTTCCGCACGCGTCACGAGCTCGTCCAGACGACGCCAGTGTGCCTCGCGTTCTATCCGAAATCGCGCGGAACGAAGCGTGTCATTCTGCGTCGCAGCGACGTTCACCGTTGTGTTCATGTCTATCCTGTCATCGATGACGATATCAGTCATATCATCTCACGCGATTTAATTTCGATGTAGCGCGCCACGAGGTCTGCGGTCAGAGCTTCCGGTGTGCTGTCGAGACAAAGGACCCCCAAACGCGCCAGCTTTTCGAGTACACCGCGCCTTTCCTGTAGGATCTGGCGCGCCGCCACAGAACGGGCGACAGTGTCCAGATTCATCTCCTCTGGCTCCGTAAGCTTGGCTAGCATGGGATCGCGCAACGCGACATAGACGATGAAATGATGTCGGACCAGAACCTGCATATTCTCGATCATTAGCTCCGCGGTGATGCTGTCCACGAAGTCGGAAAATATCACAATCAGCGAACGCCGTTTCAGCCGTCCGGCTAGGTGGGTCAGTCCTAGCGTGTGGTTGGTTTCCTGGGTTTCATAACGCAGTTGCGCGCAAAGCGTCTGCAAGCGTGGAAACGCGGATCGTCCAGGTAAGGCCGGCACGAACAGACGCGGGCGGCTGTCGAAGCTGTAAAACCCAACCAGATCTCCGGCAAGCCCTGCCGCCCAGCACATTGCGAGTGTCGCATTGATGGCGCGATCAAGCTTCGGCAATCCGGCTAACTGTTCGGCCATGAGCCGTCCGGAATCGACGCACAATATGATCTGATGGTTCCGTTCAGCCCTCATCTCGCGCACAACCAGACTGCGCATTCGGGCGGACCGCTTCCAATCGATGCTGCGTGGATCCATGCCGGTTTCAAATTCACGCAGTTGGTGGAATTCCGATCCCTCGCCGCGCAGCCGCAAATCCTTCTGGCCGGCTTCGAGCGGCAGTATCTGGGCCTGTATCGCCCCCGACAACACGGGCGATATGTCGGGCACAACGGTGATGTCCTTCTGGACTGGCATGCATGCGATAATGTCGAGCAGCCTCAATCGCGACGGCCATTTTAGCCAGAGGTTGTGTACCGCGTATTGTCCCCGTCGCGTCAGGCGAAGATCTATGGAGGTCTTCGCGTGCTTGCCTCCGGCATCTGAGGTGGCGCCTGACAACCTGCTCTCAGAAACAGCAAGTTCGGGAGCGAGATCGAGGCGCGTTTCAATTTTGACAGGCAGTGAGCGCTTCTGCGGCGATATGTCGACGGTGAGCTGCACCGTTTGTCCGACAAAGCCTTGTGGCGGTAGATCGATTTCAATTTTCATCCGGCGCGATAAGACCGACAATGCCAGATCGCCGACTGCCAATGCCGAAAGCGCCAGCCACGCGCAGACCAGTGGCAAGCTCATGTCAGGCCACCACACGCTGGTGATGACGGTCACCGCAGTTAAAATCAGAACAAGAGCGATCAGGTGTGACGACGGCCGCATTTAACGGGGCGCGTCCATGCGATTCTGGATATTGCGCAGCACCTCACCTGCCGTCCGGCCGTCGATTTCGGCCGTGGGTGAAAGCACGATGCGGTGACGCAGCGCTGGTACAAGCAACGCCTGTACATCATCCGGCAGCCCATAATCTCGGCCTTCAAAAGCGGCACGCACCCTGACTGCCGATGCAAGGGCGTCAGCGGCGCGAGTGGATGCGCCATGCAGAATGTCGGGATCGGAGCGCGTGGCGCGCACCAAGTCGACGACATAGGCAAGAATAGCGCTGTCCAGATGAATCTCATCGATCAGCGCTCGACCCGCAGCGAGTGTCGCGCTCGAGACGAGCGGCCGAATACCGGCATTGCGCAGATCCAATTGCAGGGCCTGCCTCGCATGTTTGGATAGAATGGCGATTTCAGTAGCGCGGTCGGGAAAATCCACGACGAGTTTGAAGAGGAAGCGATCGAGCTGTGCCTCAGGGAGGGGATAAGTACCCTGCTGCTCGATCGGATTCTGCGTGGCAAGCACAAAGAAATCCGTCCCCAAAAAATGGTCGGTGCCGTCGATTGTGACCACCCGCTCGTTCATCGCCTGCAGCAGAGCAGATTGCGTCTTCGGCGGTGCACGATTGATTTCATCGGCAAGGAGGATGTCGGTGAAAACCGGGCCCTTGGTCAAATGAAACTGATTGGTCTGGAAATTAAAGAGGTTGATACCCAGAACGTCGCCGGGCATCAGGTCGGGCGTGAACTGGATGCGACGGTATTCCAGTTCCATCACCGCGGAAACGGCGCGGGCAAGCAGGGTTTTGGCCGTGCCGGGAGGGCCCTCGACAAGGCAGTGCCCGCGGGCAAAGATCGAGATTAGAACGAGGTCGATCAGCGCGTCCTGCCCTTGCACGGCCTTACCGATTTCGCCACGAACCTTGGCGATGAGATTGCGAAATTCACCTAGATCCAAGGTCGGTGCTCCCTATCAATTTCCTGAATGTTTCGAGATTGCGATGTAGGTCTGACCGCGTCATGACATGTCCTCGTTCGATCAGCGCCTGAGCCGCCGATTGCAATGCATCCGCCAATGCCTGATCGCGATGCGCCAGGCGTTGAAACATCCGCTCTACGCCCGTTTGATTTCCGGCTCCGTGTCCAAAGAGCAATATCGCCTTGTCCGCAAGCAGATGTTGCACGAACTGTGCTGTCATTCGGCCGTCGTTGCCCGACAGGCGTAGCAGTCGCGCCGTGGCTTCGATCGCCGCCGTCTTTGATAATTCAATGTTGGGAGATCTCTCATCCAAAGGCGGCCCGAACCGATAGGCTCCCCGCCAGAAACATATCACCGCGATGACCAGGACTGTTCCCCAGACGACTGACAGCGGGTAGGCGAAAAAACGCTTCAGATCGGTGGCGGAGCGCTGATAGGTCCGGCCCTCACTAGTCGGTTTCTCGCTATCTAGGAGTTGGCCATTTGTATCCAGATAAATCGGCCGTGTCTCACCGGCTCCGCGTAAATTCCTGATCATCGACACGGCGAAGGCGGCATTACTGGCCAGAGCCAGCCCATGATTGTTCAACAGGTCGGGATCCGACAAGAGATAAATGGTAACGCTGTTTTGACAACGCAAAAGCAGGGCACCCGACTGCATGCCCGCAAGCTCCGTGCAATGACTTGGCAGAGCGGAGCGGTCGAACAATTGCGCCCGATATAAGGCTACCTTTTCAGTCTGGTTTGGTACCAGAGTTAGCTGTGCTTCTTCAAATTCTGGCCCAAGTCGCTTGAGATGCAGATCTCGAAGGTAGATCCTTGCGAGATCGCGATAGAGATCGGCAAATGGCAGCAGCCCGGACTCCTGCGCTAGACCATCGTTCAACACGCTATCGCGCCATTTTGGCAATATGATCAGCGTCGGCCGCTCGTAGAGCTTTGCCCCGTAGATCCACGGTTCCAAACGGCCGCTGGTTTTTCCATCGCCGGGCTGCGTCTTGGTGGCATCGCGTTGCGATGTCGGCAAAGGCTGGATGCGCAGCGAGACTTCGGAACGCGCCCGCGTGACATGAGCATCGGACCGGATAACAGCTATTCCTTTGGCTTGCAGCCACAGCTGAAGCCCCTTGTAACCGAGAGGTGAGCGATCGTAGTCGCCATCCCGCGACAGCGCAAATAGCGCCCACGCTGCCAGTCCGAGCAGCAGGCCGAGGAATGCTATGAGGCCAGCTTTACGCATTGGCCATTCTGCCGCTCGAAAGGAACCCGCGTGCTGTGGCAAGGAGGGCAGTGAACTGGCTCTCGGCCAGAACGCGGCCACCGTAGTGAACGAGTTCCGCCTCGATCAGCAGATTTTCGAGATGGTCGCGACCGGGCATGGTCTCCGGCAGGCGACCGAGAACCGCGCGTTCCGTGTCAGAGCGAAAAAGCCGCGTTCCCGTGACGTCCGCGGCTTGAAGCAGACAATGCCTCAGAAGCAGAACGAGCGCCTGCCGTCGGTCTTCCATTGCCGCGATCCGTTGCAGGAACTCGTTTGGCCGTTCTCCCGCTTCATTTGCGAAGGAATGCCAGTTTTCTGGCGCCTCTCCCTGGCGCTGCTTCAGTTCGCGCGGAGCTGGCGACAGCAAGACACCGCCATTTCCGAAGCGCATCCACAAGCCGATGATTGTCCCGAGCCCAATGAGCACCACGACAATAGCCAGCGGCCCGGTTACGATCGGTTCTTGCGGGCTTAATAATGGCCTGTCTGACGATGATGCTGCATTCGGTGCTACTTCAGCCGCTTTAGCCGTCTCGCCGTAGACGAGTGTGCAGCGCAAACCATTCCGCAAGCATTGCGAGGTGTATTCAGCGCCGACCGCACTGGTGGGGTGATCATTCCTGCCAACGGGCTCAGTGCCGTCGCCCTGAGCCCGCGCAGTCTGTAATTGAGCCGATGTGGTTAAAAATAGGCCCAACATCAGCAGGCCGACGCTGCGGATCAACATGCTTTAGGCAAAGACCTCCGCGGTCGCTTCGGGGCGCAATGGATCCGGGCCGAATTTGTTTGGTCCCTCTGTGCCCCTAAACAAGGGTATAACAATGAGCGCAATGCCCGAAACAAAGCCAATGTAGGGAACAGAATTTAAGACTAGCACTCCGAGGTACCACCAACCTGAAATATTGCGATCGTGGAAGCGGCGAACTTGAAGGGCTAGCTGCGGCAAAAACATTGCGAGCGCGAAAAGTCCGGCCACAGCTGCGATAGCAATAATTAGTGGCGACGGTCCGGCATGCCGGTCAGAAAAAACAGCGGTCACCAAACCTGCGACAAGCGCTACTGCGACGAGTACCAACCAATAAAATAGCTGGAACCACCAGAACTCCGAACGAGAGGCCCTACCGGAAAATGTAGCGTATTTTAATGTCAGAACCGTCCGAACAGCTTCACCAAATCCCATCTTTTTGGGGCTCCGTTTTGTCTTGTGGGACGCGCCGCTGTCGTCAGTCCCAACGTTGTCCTGGTACAAGGGTGATCCTAAGCGAACAACAGGTACAGTTTGAACGCTAGAATTGCAATAAGCGGATCGCCCTTAACGCTTTTTTGGTTAGCGCGAACTTACTAAATCCCATTCAGACGCCGGTTTGGGTACCAAACGCTTGGCATCGCCAGCTGTTTCGGTGAAGTATTGCGGGTCGAACGATCATCGAGCTCAATAAGGGCGGCGGTGCTCCGGGACCTTCCTAGCGCTCCAACAGCACGTGCCCACGGCGGCGGCCATATCGCACACACGTCTCGTAGATCTCGCGGATACGACGTTCGCGAGCGGCCTGATCGGTACGGCGAGAGGTTGTAGTGATAAGTCGACCGGTCAAAGTCGATGGCCCCGCAGAGCTGACCAAAGTCTTGTGATCGATACCATCTGGCATCACCACAACAGCAAGCGCGCCACGGCTTGATCACAGCTTTTCCAGTGGCAGCCGTCCCGTGTCGACAAAACCTGCGGCTGAGGACCGCGCATTTTTCCATCTCAGCCGGCAGGCGAGTTCATCTTGAGTTCACTTTTCGCACGATAGGCTTAAGCCAGAGCGGTGGCGCAGCCGTCGCGACAGCCCGCAACGCCGAGACATCGGCGGTCCACGAGAAGAAGACGTCTACGTCCGATAAGATTCCTCTTTGTTCCTGCTGACTTTCCCACCCATTGGATGCCATGAAAAACCAGACTTCATACGATTTGGCCGAGACCACGCCGGCCGCCGCTTTCGCCGACCTCGAATACGGGGTCCGTGCGCTGCTCATGTCCAACGAGCAGTTGGAGGCCCGCGCCGCCCTGCTCGCTACGAGCCGCAGCCTGGACGTAACAAGTTTCGAAGGCTTCGATTTTTTTCGCAGACACCGCGACAACGAGAGGGAAATCCTGCGCGTCTACCGGGCTGCCGCCGCCGACGTTGACGCTGGTGAGACCATAACATCCGCGACCGAGTGGCTGCTCGACAACCATTATATCGTCGAGGAGGCAATACAGGAGATCCGCAGGGACTTCCCGAGGAAGTTCTACAGCGAGTTGCGCACAATATCGCTGCACGGAGTGAAGATCCCGCGCACACTGGCGCTCGCGTGGCTCTACGCGGCACACTCGCACAGCAATGTCAGCACGGCCGGGATGGCGGCCGCCGTCGAGGGGTTTCAGGCCGTGGAGGGGCTGCGCATCGGAGAGCTGTGGGCATTTCCGTCCCTCGTCCGCTACGTTCTGATAGACAACCTCCGGCACGTCGCCACCAAGATAGACGAAAGCAGACAGATGCGCCGCAAGGCGAGTGATCTTGCCGACCGCGTTATCGCCCTCGGCGGCGGCCTTGACCCCGCGCCGCTCGAAGCGGAGGCGCAGTCGCTCAGTGACACGACGTTCGTGACCCAGCTCCACTATCGTTTGCGCAATGCGGTCGAGCCGACGGACGCCGCGCTCCGGTGGCTGGACGCGCGGCTTGCCGCTGCCGGAACTGACGCCGAAGCACTGGTGACGGTCGAACAGGGTCGGCTGGCTGCAGGCAACGCCCTGATGGGCAGCATCATCAAAAGCCTTCGAGAAATCGACGACACGGACTGGTCCGCGTGGGTCGAAGAGGTGAGCAAGGTCGACAAGTTGCTGTTGACGGCGTCGGACTATGCCGAACTCGACCCCGCCTCGCGCAACGCCTACCGACGGCAGATCGAGAAGCTCGCCAAGCGCTGCGGCAAGACGGAAATGGAGATCGCGCTTGAGGCGTTGCGCCTGGCAAAGGCTGGCGAAGCGGACGGCGAGGCGACATCTTCCCCCTCCGCCAACGTCGGCTACTACTTCACTGGGTCGGGCCGGCCGGCGCTCGAGGCGGCGGTCGGTTACCGGACGCCCTTCGGACTTCACTTCATGCGCTCGTTTCGCCGGCTGAACTGGGCGGCGGTCGCGGTGCCGGTCCTATGTTTGACGGCGATCGCGCTGCTGGCCGTCGACTATGGCCTTCAGCAGGCAGGCGTTCGAGGATTGGCCTCGATCGTGTTGCTTCTGATGTTCGCGCTCCCCGCCTCGGAGGGAGCCACTGGTCTCTTCAACTTCGTATTCACCTACTTCGTGCAGCCCGAGCGGCTCATCGGTTACGAATTCAAGAAGGGCGTGCCGGCGGCCGCTTCCACTCTCGTGACCATACCTTGCCTGATCGCGAGCCGTGATCACGTGGACGAGCTGGTTCGCGGTCTCGAGGTGCACTACCTCGCGAACCCGCGCGGCGAAATCTATTTTGCCCTCTTGAGTGACTGGCCAGATAGCGCTTCTGAGGAGACGGAACAGGATATCGACGTGCTCGACTATGCGCGCGGTGAGATCGCGAAGCTCTCGGCGCGATACTCCGACGGTGGCAATGCGCGTTTCTACCTGCTGCACCGCAGCCGGCTCTACAACGAGGGGGAAGGCGCTTGGATGGGCTGGGAGCGAAAGCGCGGAAAGCTGCACGAGCTCAACCTGCTACTGCGGGGCGACCGCGACACCACCTTCCTGCCTGGTGCCAACACCGTCCCGAACGGCGTCCAATACGTCATGACGCTTGATACTGACACGCGCCTCGTGCGCGACACGGTGACCAAGCTGGTCGGAAAGCTCCACCACCCGGTGAACAGACCGGTGCTCGATCCGGCGACCAAGCGTGTCGTCAGCGGGTACGGCGTCCTGCAGCCGCGCGTCACCCCGTCGCTGACGACCGGCAAGGACGCGTCGGTTTTCCAGCGCATCTTCTCGTCCAACCGAGGTCTCGACCCCTATGTGTTCGCGGTATCCGATGTCTACCAGGACCTTACCGGCGAAGGCACGTTCACCGGTAAGGGCCTCTACCATGTGGATGCGTTCGAGGCATCGCTGAGAGGCAAGATCCGAGAGAACGCCGTCCTCAGCCACGATCTGCTCGAGGGCTCGATGGCGCGCTGCGCGCTCGTCACCGACTGCGAACTCGTCGAGGACTTCCCTGTCCGCTACGAGGTCGAAGCCTCGCGCCAGCATCGCTGGGCACGCGGCGACTGGCAGTTGCTACCTTACATCTTCGATCCTGCGCTCGGCGTGACCGACCTCGGACGCTGGAAGATGTTCGATAACCTGCGCCGTTCGCTCACCCCGATCGCTTGGTTTGCGGCGTCAGTGCTTGGCTGGTACTGGCTCGATCCGTTGGGTGCGCTTTTGTGGCAGATGCTCCTCATATTCAGCCTCTTCGTCGCCCCGACGCTTTCGCTGATAAACGGCATCCTTCCGCGGTCCACGGACATCGTCGCGAAGGCGCACCTCCACACCGTCTTCAACGACCTCAAGGACGCAAACGCCCAGGTCGCTCTGCGCATCGTGTTCATTGCGGACACCGCCTACATGATGGCGGACGCGATCGCCCGCGCGCTCTACCGCCTGCTCGTCAGCCGTAAGCTGATGCTGCAGTGGCGCACGGCAGCAACCGCGCAGGCCGCCGCGCAGACCACTGTTCTTGGCCACTACCGCGTCATGTGGCATGCACCGGTCTTGGCGCTTCTGGCGCTCGCTCTGGCTGCCCTGCCAGGGGGCAATGCTTTCCTGGTCGGCGTTCCCTTCGCGGTCCTTTGGATCCTGTCGCCGGCGGCGGCCTGGTACGTCAGCCAGTCGGCCGAAACCGAAGACCGTCTCCAGGTGCCGGAGGGCGTTCTTGCCGAGCTAAGGAAGATCGCACGCCGCACCTGGCGGTACTTCGACCACTTCGTCGTGCCTGCGCAACACTATCTGCCGCCGGACAACGTCCAGCAAACGCCGCACGCTGTCGTCGCCATGCGTACCTCGCCGACCAATATCGGCGTCTATCTGCTCTCCGTCGTCTCGGCGCGTCGCTTCGGCTGGATATCTTTCGAGGAGGCAGTCCTGCGTGTCGAGCAGACGATCGAGACGACCGAAAGGCTCGAGAAGTATCGCGGACACCTATTCAACTGGTATCACACCGACACCTTGAAGCCGCTTGGCCGCAAGTACGTCTCGTCGGTCGACAGCGGAAATCTTGCCGGGCATCTCATCGCAGTCGCCTCTGCATGCCGCGCATGGGCGGATGCACCCTCCGCGCACTTGGGCGGGAATGCGGAGGGAATGGGGGACGTCGCCGCCATTTTGCGCGAATCACTCGCCGAACTCTCCGAGGATGGCAAGTTGGCCCGATCGATGCAGGCCCGTTTGGACCAGCTGGCCGCCGGCTTTCAAAAAGCGCTTTCCAAAGCCATCAAGGAGCGCGAGCTTGCCTCGATCGGCGTCGCAGGCCTTCTCGGACTGGCTCAGGAGATCCGGCAGCTCGCCGTTAATCTGGACCGTGAAGTCAAGTCGACGCGCAGCAGCGAGGTCGTCCACTGGGCAGAGAAGCTCGTGCTGGTCTGCGAGGCCCATCGCACGGACGCGGAGTTCGACCACACCAGGGTCGAGCTTGTCCGCGAAAGGCTGGCAAAGGTGGCGGAGCGGGCCCGAAGCATCGCATTCGGCATGGAATTCGGTTTCCTCTACCGTCCTGAGCGCCGTCTCCTTTCCATCGGCTTTCGTGTTGAGACGCAGGAGGTCGACGCTGCCTGCTACGACCTGCTCGCCTCTGAGGCGCGCCTCACGAGCTTGTTCGCAGTTGCCAAGGGCGATCTTCCGACCGAACACTGGTACAAGCTGGGCCGTCACGTCGTTGCCGTCGGTACGCGCGGCGCGCTGGTTTCCTGGTCGGGCTCGATGTTCGAATACCTGATGCCCCCGCTCGTCATGCAGGAGCGTCAGGGCGGCATTCTCAACCAGACCAACAACCTGATCGTCACCGAGCAGATGAACTACGCGCGGCATCTCGGCGTCCCTTGGGGCATCTCGGAGGCCGCCTTCAACGCCCGCGACCACCAGATGAACTACCAGTACAGTAATTTCGGGGTGCCCACGCTGGGGCTCAAGCGCGGGCTTGGCCAAAATGCCGTCATTGCGCCTTATGCTTCTATCCTTGCAAGCCAGTACAGGCCTGAGGCCGCACTGGAAAACCTCAACCGGCTCCGCGCCGTCGGGGCGCTGGGCATGTACGGCTTCCACGATGCCGTCGACTTCACGCCGACGCGCGTTCCGGAAGGCAAGAAATGCGTGGTCATTTACAACTACTACGCCCACCACCACGGCATGTCGATTGCCGCAATCGCGAACGTCGCGTTCGACGGCATTCTGCGGGAACTCTTCCACTCCGACCCCGTCATCGAGGCGAGCGAGCTGCTTCTGCAGGAAAAGCCGCCCCGCGACATTCCAGTCATGGCCTCCAAACACGAGACTGACGCACCGGCGACTATTCAAAGTGACCTGATGCGGCCGGAAGTCCGGCGCGTCGATGACCCTGCCTCTCGGGAGCGGGAGGTCGTGTTGCTATCCAACGGCCGCTTCGCAACCATGCTCACGGCGACCGGCTCCGGTTATGCGCGGTGGAACGGCCTTTCGATCAGCCGCTGGCGCGCAGACCCGACTGAGGACCGCTGGGGGACCTTCATTTTCCTTCGCGACACCGCGTCCAACGAGTGGTGGTCGACGACCTCGGAGCCGCGGTCGATCGCGAACGAGAACGTCCGCGTCAGCTTCAGCGACGACAAGGCGGAATTCACGAAGACGGTCGACCAGTTGACCAGCGAAGTCGAAGTCTTCGTCGCGGGTGACCACGATGCCGAAGGTCGTCGGCTGACCCTTTCCAACAGTGGTGGCGAGGACCGCTTTGTCGAAGTCACGTCCTACATGGAGCCGGTCGCAGCCCACGACATCGCCGACACCGGACATCCGGCCTTTGCCCGCATGTTTCTCAAGACCGAGATCGACCGTCGGCGAAACGCGGTCTTCATCCACCGCCAGAAACGCGAGGTCACCGACCCGGAGATCGCAATCGCGCAACTCCTCGTCGACACGTCTGAAGACGGCGACCCAACGCAATTCGAAACCGACCGAATGCGCTTCCTGGGCCGGGGACGGACCTTGACGGAAGCCGCGGCGTTCGATTCCGGCGCGGTTCTGTCGGGCACCGACGGGTTCACAATGGACGCCTGCTCCGCACTGCGCCGCGTCGTGCGCGTGCCAGCCGGGGGGAAGGTGAGCCTGGTGCTGTGGACCATTGCGGCCGCCGGCCGCGCTGAACTCGACGCTGCGGTCGAGCACTGCATCAAGCCAGAGAGTTTCGACCAGGGCCTCATTCAGGCCTGGACGAGGACGCAGGGACAGCTTCGCCAGGTCGGCATCAACTCCAAGGAGGCCGCAACCTACCAGCGGTTCGCACGGTATCTCATCTATCCCGACATGGGCATGCGGGCCGCGGGAAAGGCCATTCGCGATGGCCTGCAGCCGCAGTCCGTTCTGTGGGGCGCAACGCTGTCGGGCGACATGCCGATCGTCACGCTGCGCATTACGGACGGGCTGGGAACGGACCTGTTGAAGGAACTGCTGCGGGCGCAGGGATTCCTGCAGTCGAGAGGGGTTGAGACCGAACTCGTTGTCCTGAACGAGCGCGGCCGCGAAGAGGCGCAGGAAATGCAGCGCACGATCGACCAGCTCTGTGACGCCGCGCGACACGCGAGCGAAACCGCTGGCATTCAGCGCATCATTCACGTCCTGCGCAGGGACATGACCGAGCCGCGCACCTACGACGCCATCATAGCCACCTCGCGGGTCGTACTGCGGGGGCGAGACGGAAATTTGAGGGAGCAGCTCGAGCACGCCCTGACGATTTCGGGCACGCCTGCCCTGCTCGGCCAATGGGGCGATTCAACCCTGGTTCCCAGGATGCGCCGGGACGTGGTTCCGGCCGCGGCAGAAGATCGAGGCGACCTGTTGTTCTGGAACGGTTACGGCGGTTTCACGCAAGACGGACGTGAGTATGTAGTAAGGCAATCGGGCGGACAGAGCACTCCCCACCCTTGGATCAATGTCGTCGCAAACGAGCACTTCGGATTCGGCATCTCGGCTGAAGGCTCGACCTTCACCTGGGGCCAAAACTCACGCGACCACCAACTGACACCGTGGACCAACGACGTCGTCATCAACCGGCCAGGCGAGGCCTTCTACGTCAGGGATCTAGACCGAAGCGCCACCATCGCTCCCTACGCGTCGCTGTCACAGAATCCCGAGCAGCGCTTCGAGACGCGCCACGGCCTCGGCTACTCCATCTTCTCCACCGCCCACGATGAGATCGACATGGAGGTCACGCACACGGTGCACAAAGACAAGCCGGTGAAGTTGACGCGTGTCCGCGTCCGCAACACGTCGGCCGAGCCGCGCAAACTTCGACTTTACGGCTATGCGGAGTGGATCCTCGGCAACAGTCCAACCAAGACCAAGCCGTTCATCGTCTCCGACTTCGACGCGGGCATAGGAGCGATTTTCGCGAGCAACCCGTTCAGCGTCGATTTCTCAACGCGCGTCGCTACGTTCGCTGGCAGCGAGAAACCTGGCAGCGTCTCCGGCAGCCGACGGGAGTTCATCGGTCGCCACGGCACGATCCAACAGCCGCGTGCAGTTTCGTCGGGCTCGGGACTGTCGGACTCCATGGAGCTTGACGGAGACCCGGCGGCAGCCATGGCCTTCGACTTGAACCTCGGTCCAGGCGAGCAGCGGGACGTCTGCTTCTACATGAGCGATACCGCGTCGCGGGACGATGCCAAGTCGTTGCTTGCCGACGTTCGATCTGCCGGATTCGATGAAGTCCTGGAGCAGACCCGTGATTTCTGGATTGAATTTACAGGCCGGGCGCAGATCTCGACCCCCGACAAGAGCCTCGACTTTCTGGTTAACACGTGGTTGCCCTACCAGACACTCGGCTGCCGGATCATGGCTCGCGCCGCCTTCTACCATGCAAGCGGAGCATGGGGATTCCGGGATCAGCTGCAGGACACGATCGCCTTGCTGACCCATTCGCCCGAGCTGGCACGGCAGCAGATCCTTAATGCGGGAAGACGTCAGTTCCGGGAAGGCGACTACCAGCACTGGTGGTTGAACGAAAGCGGCGCGGGCGTCAGGACAAACATCTCGGACGACGTCGTCTGGTTCGCTTACGCAATCGAGCAGTACTGCAGGACAACGGGCGATTTAGCGTTCCTGGACGAGACGCTACCCTTCATCGAAGGCGCTGAACTCAGTCCCGGCCAGCACGACGCCTTCTTCAAGCCACGCGTTTCCTCGGACGGTGCTTCCCTTTACGAGCACGCCGCCCTTGGACTTGACCTCGCGATCAAACGCACCGGGAACCACGGCCTGCCTTTGATGATGGGCGGCGACTGGTGCGACAAGATGAACCGGGTCGGCGTAGAGGGCCGAGGCGAAAGCGTTTGGCTCGCATGGTTCCTGGCGGGTACGCTTCGCAGTTTCATCGGGATTGCCGTCAAACGTGGCGACACGCAGCGGGCAAGCCGTTGGTCGGACCATCTGGAGAAACTTAAACAGGCCATCGAGACGAGTGGCTGGGACGGCGAATACTACAGACGCGCCTACTACGACGACGGCACGCCGATGGGTTCCAGCCAGTCCGTCCAGGCCGAGATCGATTCGATTGGGCAGTCGTGGAGCGTGCTTTCCGGCGAAGGCGATGCGGCCCGAAGCGACTTGGCGATGAGCTCCGTGCTGGAAAGGCTCGCCGACGACGAGGGCCGGTTCATCCGGCTGCTAACCCCGCCGTTCGACAATCCACCCCGTGATCCCGGCAACATTGCGGCCTATCCTCCAGGGGTTCGCGAGAACGGCGGGCAATACACTCATGCCGCGGCGTGGGCAGTTATGGCTTTGGCCAGGATGGGCCGCCCTGATGATGCATGGCGGTGCTTGCGAATGCTGAACCCCATCAGCCACTCGTCAAAAAAGTCGGATGCTGACGTCTACCGCGTCGAGCCTTACGTCGTCGCGGGCGACGTGTATAGCGAAGGCGCGCTTCGCGGCCGAGGCGGGTGGACCTGGTACACAGGCTCGGCCGGCTGGCTATACAGGGTGGCCCTGGAGGGCATACTCGGCTTGCGCGTGGAAAACGGTGTCCTTCGGGTAGAGCCGGCCCTCCCGTCCGACTGGCCTGGGTTTGAAGCCCAAATTACCGTCGCCGGCAAACGCCACCACGTCGTGGTTTCCCGCTCGGCTGGACCGAGCGCTTTGTCGGTGGTTGTAGACGGGACGGCAGCATGAATGTCGGGCGCCGGGCATTGAAATAAATTGATGTCCGCCAGGTCGACCAGAACTTAAGGGGGCGGTGGGCGGCGATGGTTTTCAATCCGGCTATCGCTACAATGCCAATAATGTTTTTCGCAGGTGGGAATGCCGGCGCGTGCAGGCGAACTTTCAGGAACAGTTTGCACGCGCCAAAGCGAAACATGATCTAGCACTACTTTGGCAGATTCTGTTTTGACCCGGATTGGTACCTAATTCGGCAATGGGGACATCGTTGAGGTGGTTGGTGCTGGACCAGTGCAGCTATGACCGCACTTCGGATGGCAGGCAGGGTCTGCTTAGGCGGTCCGTGCCTCTTCCTTTTTTTCCCGCTTTGCCTTGTGCAGGCGCTGATGTTGCAGAAAGGCATAGGCAATCATCGTCATCAGCGCGTGTCGGTGAAGGCCTTGCCATGATCGGCCTTCGAAGTGATCGAGGCCGAGTTCCTCTTTCATCTGCTGATGGGCCTGCTCGCAGACCCATCGTGCCTTGATGACGGCCGCGAGCTCTTTCAATGCCGTCTCGGCCGGCAGGTTGGACGGATAATATTTGCGCTCGCCGTTTGAGCGCCACTCGCCGACCAGCCACGCCTCTTCGCCTGGCATATGTTGCTGTCCCTTGTCGAGGATACGTTGCGGACTGCCATCAGCGATCCGTATGCGGACGGCAGCAAAGCGCGCGGTCAATCGACCTTTCGTGCCACGACGCCAACTGACCTTCTTCCAGGTTGCGTCTGCCAGGATCGTTTCAGCTGCGGTCGATAGGGTGTCGGGGATGGAATGCTTGCGTGGCCTTCCATGACCGGAGACAGGAAAGATCAACGCGACATCATGGGGGTAGACCTTCTGATGCTTGGGAATGCCGACTGCCCAGGTGAAGGCGACTAGATCTATTTCTGGTCGGGAACAAAGACGCGAAAGCGGTGGTCACGCCCGGTCTCGCTGGAATGCGTCGGCATAGAGCGCCTCGATCGTTTCGACCTCGGCGTCGTCCAGTGCAGCGAACTCCTTCGTGCGCGCCCTCTGCGACAGCCGGCCGTCGTTCTGGTCAAGGAACTTGTGTAGCAGTTCAGCTTGAGCCGTTGGCATGTCGACGACCTGCTGGACCCCTTCGGAAAAGATATCGAACGCCTGCAGGAAGCGAACCTCTTGCGGTAGGTCGTGTTCGACTGTCTGTTCGACGCAGGCATAGAGGAATGTCGCGTGCGCCGTGGCATCGAAATAGCGGTAGAAAGCGGCCGTGTCGTTCAGCACCTCCACATTGCCCGAGACCGTCGGACGCCATTCGATAAAGGGAAGGAGCAGCGTCGACCAGGACTCCAACACCGCTCTGTAGCGATCGATGTTGCGCAAGATCGCCGCGCTGACTGGAAATACGAGGCCAGGAGGACTGTAGGAAGCGGCGGCAAGGGCATGGTGGATCAGCCAGCGATGCAGGCGCCCGTTACCGTCCACATAGGGGTGAATGTAGACGAAGCCGAATGCGAGACATGCTGCTGCCACCACTGGGTCCATGGCACCCCGAGTGGCGCGGTCGGCGAAGGCGATGAGGCCACCCACCAGGCTTCCCAGATCCTCATGCCGCGCGCTGACGTGATCTGGGATGGGCATGTTGGTGTCTCGGTCATGTACGCCGATGAAACCGCCTTCGTCCCGAAGGCCGAGACGCACGAAGCGGGCGTCGCCTATGACGATGCGCTGAAGGCGATCGAGTTCCTCGAGGCTGAGCGGACGCACGCCCGCTTGCGCGATGGCCTGGCCCCACCGCGCGGCCCTTTGGCCTGATGGTCGCTCTCCTTCGATGGCGAAGGAGGACTTAGAATCGTTGAGCAGAATAAATGCAACGGCCCGCGCTACTAGATCGGGACGGACGCGACCCATTGCCTCGCGTGCCCGTTCACCGAGCGCCTTTTGCGAGAACGCGACGAGATCCGGCGTCCGGCGAACCAGAGGGCAGAATGCCGGCGTGCCCGGCAGATTGTTCGAGACTTTGTGCCGCGGAGATGGATCGCCTCCAGCCAGTGCATATTGCTGATCCGGGTCGAGGATCGGCACCATCCGCACCTTCCCGGGATCGGGAAGATCGAGTTGCCGATCGGTCAGCCACTCGTACAGGAACCAGAGGCGACGCGCGAAAGCGCCAGTTGGCGTCGCCCGGATGATCGCTTCGATCTCGTCAGTCTCAATGATCTGGAACAGAGCCGATAACACCTGGAGATCGACGCCTTCATATCTGAAGGCAAAAACAAGATGAGCGCCAAGTTCGGGCTGTGGACGATATCGGGGCGTCAGCATCAGCCACGCCTCGGTTGAGGTCGGATGATGTCGCTCGGCTATTGCGGCCATTCGTATAGGCGGCGGCAAGATCAGATCGTAGCGTGCCATGATCGCGGCATAGCCAGCCGGTTCACCGGGCTCAGGCAGCGGCCGTCCGCGAAAATCCCTCACACTCTGCGTAGGCCATTCATGCATCAACGCCTCCGCGAAACTGGATCACTTGGTCTCGACCCGACTGTGAAAGTCCTTCACAACTTGCGCAAAACTATCACCTCTCCTTCCTATTGTGAACACCAATCACCAGGTCCGAGAGCAAGTCGGCGTTCGATCACGCCGCTCGATGGGATTGGTGCTGTGAAGTTTGGCCCAATGCTGCTTAGGAAAGGTCATATAGGCCGGCACATCGCTCTCGGACTCGTCCATGAGATGGTGCAAGCTTCGGCACTTTCGGTCTGATCTGATCGGCAACGCTGCGCCGCTGGATGCTCGCTGCCTCCGGCGTCTCCTGGGCAAATGCCGTGGCGATGAAGGCGGAAACGACACGCCGCCTGCTCTTTCCAGCATGCGCCACGGCGTTCCTCATGAAGTGAACCCGGCATCGTTGCCAGGTCGCATTGAGCACCTTGTCCGGAAAGTCCGGCATAAACAGGAACTGAAACTTGCCCCGTTCCGCTGCCTCGCTCGTGTTCGTGCGTCTCCCCGGATATGGGTTCCCGGTCTGTGCTCATAACGTCGCATAAGGTCTCGTCCGGAACTTAAGTATTTGATTAAAAAGGAATATCACCCATAGACCGCAATGCGGTCAATGTGCCACAAACTCCCGCATCATAGCGACCGTGCTGCAAGCAGCTCTCCCGAGCGTGGCAGCCCCGGGGCAGGCCTACTTCAACACGCTGGTGCCAATGAAGGCAGCAGCATAATCGAGGCGGACATCCCTTTAGCGAAACGCCGAAAGCTGTTCAGACAAACGGAGCCAACTCTATGTGAGAGTTTTCTCCACTGGCTAAGGTCCGTCGTCGATATCCTGAGCCACCGATTGAGGCTAGGCATTCCAAGGTGAATGTCTCACGTTGCACGAAATGCGTGCAAAAGTAGCAAGGCCCGAAGGACATCGTAGATGGTGGCGGCTATAGTTCAGGAAGCGAATCAGACATTAGGCCGTTCCGGAGCTAAATGCAGCGCAATTCAGATATCCAATCAGCCAGCACAGGTCGCCTTTACTCGGTACTTGGAGGAAAGCCGACGCCTGTTCTGTTGCTTGGTGCCGGTGCTTCGGTTCGTTCGGGCATCCCGCTTGCCTCAGTCATGGTGGAGAAGGCCGCGCGGTGGGCGTACGCCAGAGAATATGGCCGGGCGCCGGAAGATCCGAGATTGCTGAGAAGTGACCGGTTCCCCTGGCTTAAGAGCCTGCCGTGGTACACCTGTGTCGGCCTTATTTTGCGGAGACGTCCCATGACGTGTTTGAGGTATCGTTTCCACGAGGCCGCCTGCGCAACATCAATCCAGCGGTCGCAAGATTGGCCAGCGCCAGCCCCATCGCCACTGCCAGGACAGCATCGATGCCGCGCGCCGCTACTATTTGGCCGGCGACATAGGGGAAGCCGAGCGAGCCGACGAAGTAACCAAGTGTGAACACCTGCGAAGCTGCGGGCACCGACAAATTGCATTCTTCGGCGAGGTTGACGACCATGGCGTTGAGCGTTGCATAGGTCAGCCCGTAGCCGGCTGCAAAAAGGACTGATGCCATCACATAGAGGATCAGGCTACCGCTATTGACCGCGAGCAGGGCAATCCCGGCGAGCGTCACTGTGAAAAGGCACAAGGCGAGGCGATGCAGAGGCAGCTTGCCGATTAGCGAGGCCACGGAGAAGCGCAGCACGACCGTGGTTGCAGT
Organism: Rhizobium sp. 2YAF20; assembly: GCF_052114685.1. Taxonomy (NCBI): domain Bacteria; kingdom Pseudomonadati; phylum Pseudomonadota; class Alphaproteobacteria; order Hyphomicrobiales; family Rhizobiaceae; genus Rhizobium; species Rhizobium sp. 2YAF20. The sequence goes on from NZ_JBFRFF010000015.1 coordinate 91,982, forward strand.
GAGGGTCAGGAAAAAGGCGTCCGGCGCAAGCCCTCGCGATCGGGCATAAACCCCCTGAAAAATCGACAGCCCGGCGAAAATGGCCGCCGCGAGACCCATCATCAAAATCGGCAGAGCCGTTCGTGCCCGCAAAATGCCCACGGTGGCGGCGAAAGAGAGGCTGACGGTGTTGAGCGGCGATTGCGGCCGGCCGCTCAATTGCCCTTGCGCCAGCATTGCGCATGAGCAAGCTAACAGGCAGAGGAAAGCATAGGATGCGTAGACAAAGCTCAGCCCCCCGACATGGCGCGCCATCAGATGGCCGAGCGGCGCTGAAATACCAATCCCGAGCATTTGCGCACCGGAAAGAAGCGTCAGCGCCTCAAGCCGCGCCGCAGGCCGGATGGCGCGAATAAGGGGGATCGGTGCCAGAATGTAATAGACGGCCCAGCCAAGGCCGAGTAGCAGGCTGCCGGCGAAGGCCGGAAGAAGACCGCCAACGTCGACCAGCGCAAAGCAGGCCATGGCGGCTGCTGTCAGCAGAGCCGCAATCGCGATCAACGGCACGATGCCGGTGCGATCCGCAAGGCGTCCGGCGAAGATTAATCCTGCAAGCGTCGCCACTGTGCCGGCGCTGATGATGGCTCCTGCGCGGGCGGCATCGTGACCGGCCGCTTGCAGCGAGTCGGCAAGCAGGAAGCTCGACCCATAGGCGATGGCGAGCATCGCCCCCGTCAGGAGATAAGGAACAAGGACACCGGCTGGGAGCCTTCCTCCAACCAGAGCTGCTGGGGTGTCGACGACGGCGATCGGCTCCGGCCCCACCAAAAAAGGAGAAAGTGTTTCCGTATTCCTCTGAGAAGCGTTATCTATCTGTGTCATGAACAGAGATAACAGCCTTTCGATCGTTACTCAAGCGCTCCGCGATATCGCCACTAACGCCGTCCCAGGGAGCAAGCTGCCTTCGGTGCGCGAGCTAACGAAGAAGTACCGCATCAGCCCCGCCACGGTGGAGCGGGCTTTTGCGCGCCTTTCAGCGGAAGGTCTCATCGAGCCAAGGCCCGGCCAGGGGACGTTCGTGCGTGGCAGGGCTGACCCAATAAGGCAGGCCGATTTCTCCTGGCAGTCGGTGGCACTCGGCCCAGCCCGCGTCGACAACACCTTCCTCGCGACGTCTCTGGCCGTTGCCTCTTCCGGAAGCATTTCGCTCAGCATGGGCTATCTCCCGCCAGATCTTCAGGCAACCGCACTGCTGGCGGGCGCGTTGCGCCGTGCCGCCGTCCAGCCCGAGCTCTGGGACAGGCTGCCTTTTGAGGGCTTCGAACCGCTCCGCGCGTGGTTTGCGCAGGAGGTGGCGGATGGCGGCGTCTTCACGCCCCACGACGTCATCGTCTGTCCCGGCGGCCAGGCGGCGATTTCCTCCACCGTGCGAGCATTGGTGCCGCGGGGGGCGCCAATGCTGGTGGAAGCCCCGACCTATTCGGGAGCAATCGCGGCGGCCCGTGCGGCGGGAGCTGAGCTCGTGCCCGTCGGCATGGACGAAAATGGTGTTCGCCCTGATCTGCTCGCCGACGCGTTTCGACAGTCGCGCGCCCGGGTCTTCTACTGTCAGCCGACGTTCGCCAACCCTTCCGGCGCGACCTTGTCGGTCGAACGGCGTGCGGCCGTGCTCGCCATTGCCGCGGACGCGCGAGCTTTCGTGATCGAAGACGACTGGGCCCGCGATCTGGGGCTGGACGGTCCGCCTCCGCCGCCCCTGGCGGCCGGCGACCGGCATGGCCATGTGGTCTACATTCGCTCGCTTTCCAAAGCGGCCGCACCGGGCTTGCGAGTCGCGGCGATCATGGCGCGGGGCGCAGCCTTGGCGCGGATCAGGACCGCGCGCAGCAGTGACGACCTCTCGGTGTGCGGACCGCTGCAGGCGGCAGCACTTTCAATGCTGTCAACACCGGCCTGGAGGCGCCACGTCAATGCCGTGCGCAGCGCGCTAATCGAGCGTCGCGACGCGCTGGTTGTCGCGCTTAAAGCGGAAACCGCGGGGATGGTTTCGTTTCGGCTGCCGCAAGGTGGGATGCATCTGTGGGCCGAATTGCCGGATCATATTCCCGATCTCGGCCTCGCGGCCGAGCTGGCGCGCCGCGGCGTCCTCGCTAGTCCTGGTCAATCATGGTTCGCCTCCGAGCCGGCAGGATCGTTCCTGCGGTTGACGTATGGCGCCACGCCTGCGCTGCTACGCGAAGGCGTGGCTCGTATCGCCGCGACGCTGAAGGAATGGCCTGGCAATGGCGAAACCACCCGATACTGGTAACGGTTTGCTGAAATGAATTTTTGCGAGATTCTGACTGCGCTCTCGCACAGCCTCATTCGCTGCTCAGTCGGCGCACATGAACCTCAACGGCACCTATTCCGGCAAGCCGCAGCATTTGTCGCAATGGTCTAATGGTCAGCCTTCTCTTTGCAGGCATCAAAATCTCCACCTATGTATAGGCGCCGCTTGGTCGGACAGGCGGGGCCAAAAGTGAAGTGGACGGGCACGCAGCTAATACTGCGAAGACAAACGCTTCTTGATCGGCGGCATAACAGTAAAATGGACGGTCCGTTCCACGCCAATGTGAGATGGTCAATGCGGCACGGGCGCAGCCTAGTCTGACCGTGGGGCGCCATCGGCGTTAAGGGGCTGTGGCGGTGTTGCCGGAGCTCTGGCCACGATGCAAGAACCGCTGCTGGCCATTGCAGTCGGCGCGGGCTTCAGGACCCACCAGCCACAGGCGGCAGCGCCAAAACGATAATCCCGCACACGATCCATGCCGTCACGTGCAAAGCCACCACGGAAACAACGGCATAAACAGCGCAATCAAAGCCCGAATTGCGGTCGCAGGCCGATCCATGCACCAAGGCCTTGCGCCGCGCTGCCGCCCAACCAGCCAGCGCTTCAGCCGTCAACCATAGCGTCAAACTGCCACGACGGCGAAGACCCGCCTCATAGTCTCGCCAGTTCGTCACTCTGAATTTGATCTTGCCAATATGATGGCGGCGGGCTGTGTTGTGTTTATGCGGCATGGCAATCAATCTCGATGGTTGCGATCGCCGTCGCATAAGCGAAAATCGTTGAAGTCTCGATCCGTGCACCAACGCCCCGCAATGGGCGTCCCTACTGCGATAGCGATCTTTCTCAATTTTGGTGCAATGCTAAGCTGCTGAAATCTTTAACAACAGATTTCTCGCGACTACCTGCAAAACCACAGGAGCATGCAATTGGCGAGCGGCCGTTGGTCGGCCGTTCGCCGTGTTATGCCTAGTTATTTGACCGGTGTGCCGCGCCCGTAGGTCAACATCACGAATGTGTCCGGAAAGATCTTGTTGGGATAGAAGGGCGAAATGGCAGCTAAATTCTTCTTGGAAGGATCAACAGTGTAGTCAGCCGTCATGCCGTAGATCCGCTTTGTTTCTGTATCGAGGCGCATCACGCGCATCCCTGCACGGGTCGAGAATGCCTCGCTCAAGCTATATTTGTCCCCGTCACCCTGCTTGTAGACAACGACGTTGGCGTCGAGACCGTTGGCAGTATAGATGAGCTTGGTCGCGGGATCGAAGATCACGTCGTCGACGCCGCGTCCAATCGGCACGCTCGCAACGATTTTACCGCTGGCGCCGTCAACGACCACGAGCTGCGGGGACATTTGCTTCCCGCGGCAGCCCAGAAACAGCCGATCGGTTGCGGGGTCATAGTCTGCACCCGACGGCTCCGTGCATTTTTCTGAAACGTCCCAATGCGCGACAATTCTCTTCGTCCTCAAATCGATTTTGTAAACAGTGCTCTTATCGCGCAGCGGTAAATACAAATTACCTTTGCCATCGAGGGCAGGACGTTCCAACTGATCGCCTTCGACCTCGATGGTAGCGGTCAGTTTCATTGTCGCGGCGTCGACCAGCAGTTCCTTTGAATTGTCCGCCTGCTGATAGGCCAGGATGTTTGTACCTTCGTCATAGACCACGCCGTCAAAATTGTCGCCGAAGCTGATCCGGTCGACAGGTGAAAAATCCGACAGCTTGAAGACTGACGTTGAGCCGTCCGTGTTGGCGGTGAAACCGCGGTCGAGCTTTGGCGCGAAGGCGACAGAGCCGGTTCCTTTAGCGTTGGCGACACCTGCAACGACTTTGCCGGTTTTGCCGTCGACGACAGTCAGGCCGTCGTCCCTGCGACTCAGATAGACCAGTTTCTTGGTTTGATCGTAATCGATATGGTCCCAGGATGTACCGCTGCCACCTAACTCGACAACGGATTGCAACTGATAGAATTTCTGCGGGTCCTGCGCCTGTGCACCACATGTAATACTAGCGACAATAGCCGTTGCGACCGCCAGCGTTGTAGTTATTGGCTTAGATAGCATCTTGGGTCTCCTCCCGTGAGCATGTGAACGTCATTTGCGACAACAGGCGTTCATTGCTGTTCGTCACCTCCGTCTCTGTGCACATTGCGTGCCAGTGAGCGGAGTGTCGTGCTTCCTGATCTATGTTGTTGATAAGGCCGCATTTTTTTGAAGCGAGAATAATCAAAAATGGCCCGTTTGTGTGGAAGTCCGCATCGCCTAATCTTTTTGGCCGAGTTTCCACACAAACGGCCTTCGTGTTGGCGCTGCCATAAAACTCTTCTGGGATGTCCGACGAACCCATTAACGCAGCCAAGGTTGCCACCCCGAACTTCGTCTTGCCAATGACCGAGCGCCCATTCCTCCACGGCGAGGTCGCAATGTCACCCGTCTTTGCGGCCTTGGTGCATGGATCGGCCTGCGACCGCAATTCGGTCTTTGATTGCGCTGTTTATGCCGTTGTTAGGGTGGTGGCTTTGCACCGGACGGATTGCGGGCGTGCGGTGCCGAGCATTTGGTTGAGAATGACGACGCCGATGGCAGCCTCGGTCTGTTGAGCAGCGAACGAACGGGCGCGCAACCGTGGCCCGATGCTGCTCTTGTATCGTCCCATCGTAGCCTCAACCAGGGACCGTTTGCCGTAGTCGGTGGACACCTGCCATTTCAGCCGGCCATGAGCTTGGATGGCTGCGATATGAAGATCGCGTTGGCTTGATGGTTTAGGGGCTTGTCTTGCCACGGCCGTTGAACGCGGCGGAATGACGATCCTGGCCTCAGGGGTGTGCGCCCGGATTGCGTCATGGGTGGGATCGCCATCATAGGCACCATCGGCGGTGAACTGGCTGATTTCAGCGTCGATCTTGTTGAGCAAGGGCTCTACTTGCGCGGTGTCGCCAGTGTCCTGGTCGGTCAGGCTATGGGCAATGATCTGACCGGTGTCGGCATCGACCGCCAGATGCAGTTTGCGCCAGCCACGACGAGACTTTGAGCCATGTTTTTCTTCCAGCCATTGGCCCGCGCCGCAAGTTTTCAGCCCGGTGCTGTCAACCAGCACGTGAAGGGCTCCATCCGGTTCAGTCCGTCGTTCGATCGATGGCTTCCAGGTTCTTGCCCGCCGGCTGAGGGTGGTGTGATCGGGCACGGGCAAATCCAAGTCCATCAGGTCCAGCACCGATCCCAGAAAACCCTCGCAACTCCGCAGCCGCAGCCCGAACACCATGCCCAGCGTCAAGGCGGTTTCGATGGCCAGATCAGAGTAACTCGGCTGGCCACCGCGTGTCGTGCGTTGTGGTGGAGCCCAGCCAGCCAGCGCTTCAGCCGTCAACCATAGCGTCAAACTGCCACGACGGCGAAGACCTGCCACATAGTCTCGCCAGTTCGTCACTCTGAATTTCATCTTGCCAATATGATGGCGGCCGGCGGCGTTGTGTTTATGCGGCATGGCAATCAATCTCGAAGGTTGCGATCGCCGTCGCATAAGCGAAAATCGTGGAAGTCTCGATCCGTGCACCAACGCTGCGCCGGAGGCGATCGGCTATCCCATGCAGGCGATCGTTCGCATCCGGCCTCTGCTTGGCCAGTTGCACGTTGTCGAGCGCATCATTCAGGAGACGGCGGAATTCATCGAATGCGATAAAGTCACCGGCGATGATTGCTTCATCGCCCGCCTGGTGGTGCGCTCGATGGGCGAGCTCGACGGTATATTGGACAAGATCGCGGAGCGAGCCGAGACGAATACATCGATAATCAAGGCGACGCCGGTCAAGCGCCGACTGCCACCGCTTTTGCGCTAGGGTCGAGACTCAATTTTCTGTCCATCATATGATTGCGGCTGCGAGACAGACGGCCGAAAGGAAGATGTCAGCGCGTTTGTCGTATTGGGTTGTGATGCCTCGGACGTCCTTGAGCCTGCACATAGGCTCGATAAGGTTTCGGCCGCGATAGGCCGGTCATAGGTGCTGTCGTTTGACATTTAATCTGCAAAACGACAAACCCGATCTCAGATCGGGGCGGCCAGAACAACGTGGAGGACGAACGCGGATTACCGAGCCGGTCTTCCGGCGGCGACCAATTCCGGTTCCAGCGCGATCGGATCAACCTTGAAACTTGATCGCGATAGGCATCGACCCAGGCGATCGACCAGGATGCAGGCGGCAGGCTTTAGCTGTCGCCTGCCGAGTCTTCAAACTCTATTGAACACGACCGTTGGTACCGTCATCGCAGGTCTGGTTAAGATTTGTCGGGGACATCGATGTCTTTGGCATCCAGGCCGGACAGCAATGATGATATCGCATTCTCTCCATCGAACCCTGCCTCTTTGAGAATCCTGTCCAGAATCGGCTTGTTGGCTTGATAGGCTAGAAGTTGCCCGGCCAAGCCTTCGCCCATGCCGATTCCGCTGGTGCCACCGCTGCCGTTCCCGCCGCGTCCGAGCATGCCTCCGGTATCAAAAATCTTGATCTCCGAGATCTTTTCGATCGGCCTGACAGCCTCTGCCAGTGCCGCCGGGATGATGCGGATGCGTTCTCTGGTAATTTCAAATTCAATAATTGCAGGGCTGAGTTTATTGCGCGCATCGTTCAGCAGCGCCTCGCTTTCAGCCTGTGCCTTGCCAGTTTCGAGGATGCCCTTTGCTTTGATGATCGCAGCGTCGGCCTCGGCAGTGGCCAACGTCTTGATGGCGTCGGCCTGATTGGTTGCGGCCTGCCGCTCGGCCTCTGCTGCGACGGTGACAGCGGTCGCCTCGGTTTCGGCTCGCTTGCGCGCGTCGATGACGGCGATCTGTTTTTCACGCTCTGCGATTTCGACGGCTTTGGCGGTGCCCACCTTTTCCTCAGCGGCGATGGCAAGAGCGCGTGCGATTTCTGCCTGCGCCTTTGCCTCGGACTCTTCGCGACTTTTGTTGGCGACGGCTATAGCGCTTTCCTGGGCGACAATTTGAAGGTCGCGGCGGGCTTCCGTATCGCGTTGCTGAACGGCTCGGGTTGCGTCAATGTTTGCGGTCTCGCGGGCTTGCTTTGCAGAGGCTTCCCGTTCAGCGATTGCTTGCTGGGAAGCGATGCGCGCCTCCTCTTCAGCCCGCTTTGCCGCCTGCTCCTGCTGCGCCGTCTCGGCGCGCGTCGCGGCTGACTTGTTGGCGATATCGCGCTCCTGGCTCAGCTCTGCCTCGCGTTTGGTCCGCTCAATTGTCAGCGACTGTTGTCGCGCTTCGAGATCTTTTTGCGCAATTGCAACTTCCGTGTCGCGGACAATCTCGTTGCGTTCCTTCTTTCGACCTTCCGTAACCCTCGTTAAAGCCGCCAGGCCGTGGGCATCGAAGAAATTGTTGGCGTTGAAATGTCTGATATCTGTTTGATCCAACCGGGTTAGCGATACGGATTCAAGTTCAAGGCCATTCGATTGAAGATCGGCGCCGACCGCTTCCTGTACCGCTTTGACGAAATCCATGCGCTGCTCCTGGAGAGCGTCAAGGCTCATTGTCGCCGCGACCGAGCGCAGGCTGTCGACAAACTTGGCTTCGATCAGGAGGCGAAGCTGCTCACCATCGTTGGTCCTGTTGCCAAGCGTCTGAGCGGCCAATGCGATAGAGGAAGCATCCGGCTTCACCCGGACATAAAACTCAGCACCGATGTCAACCCGCATGCGATCCTTGGTGATAAGGGCGTCACCCTCGCCACGGTGAACCTCCAAGCGTAGCGTCTTGAGATTGACGCGCGCAATGGAATGAAAGATGGGCAGAACTACGGAGCCGCCGTCAAGAACAACTTTCTGACCACCGAGCCCAGTGCGGACGTATGCCTCGTCACGGCTTGAACGAACATAAAGGGTCGCAAGCACAAAGCCGATGCCGAGAATAAGGACCAGGCCAACGGCTGCAGGCAAAAGAAGATCGTATAGTCCGTACATGTGATGCTCCGTGGAAGATCGAAGACGACGCTCAGGCGAGGTCTGATGGGGCGGGGACTGCAATGAAAATATTTGCTTTCTGATCGACCAGCAGCACAGTGGCGCCTACGCCGATGGGATCGTGGCCTTCAGCGGCACTTGCACGCAGTTGATGCCAGTTGCCGTGAACATCTTTGACTTTGACGCGCCCGGGCAGGCCCTGATCGAGCGGCCCTAACGTTACCTCCGCTATCCGCCCTATGAAGTCGGTGGCGTCGACTACATAGGTTTCATCACGCGGCACCAGTCGGGCAACGGTTCGGCTCGAGGTTCTGATCATCGGGACTGCTGCGACGGCGGCGAGGAAAGCTGCAATGGTCGCCGGTAGCGGCAGCCAAATGGTGCCGGCCACGACCTGAATGACAAAACCAACGGCAGCAAACGTGCCAAGCACCAGCATCACCAGGATCAGGATGGGCACCCGCCCGACATTGAGCCAGGACAGTGGGCCGCTGGCAATCCCGTCGTGTCCACCCTCAGGCTTTCCGATGAATTCGCTGATCGAGAACCCAAGCAGCATCGAGATTATTTCTATGCCGGTCAGGCCGGCAAGCATTGCAGCCGCTATCGAAAAAGGGGCGCATTCTGGAGCGAAAATCAGGTTCATGGAGCTCTAGTGATCCGACTTGAAGCGGGCGAGCCGGGCTTCGATTGCCCGCTCGCGATGAAGGCGATCGAGCTCGTCGAGTTCCAGCCCAATTTCGCTTACTGCGATCGGAACTCCGGTCAGTCTGGATACAATTGCAGAGGCCTGTTCAACGTCTGCCTTCGGCCTGGCGCGCAGGCCACGTGCCGTCTGCTTTACGAGATCGGGTTCGCTGCGCTTGAAATCGTCCAATCTCGACTGGGCCTCGCGCCGCGTTGCCAATACCGCCTGAAGGGCCTTTTGCCCTTCTTCAACATTGACCTCAACGTCAGCGAGCGCCTTGTCGATCGCCGCGATCTGGGATTCAAGGTCAATTTGGCGAGAGACACCTGCCTTGGCGAGGTCGTCGCGGCCAATGGAGATTGCGGTGCGGATCTTCTCATCCAACGCAGCAAGGTCGGCCAAGATCTGCTTGCGGCGGCTTCTGATGCGAAACTCCTCGGCTCGCGTCTTGCCAAGCTCGGACCGCGCTTCGTTTGCGGCATTGTCGATCTCACGAATGGCCTGTTCGATGATCGCAACTTTGTTTGCTCCTTCCGCCTTGTCGATGGCGGCGTTTGCGACGCCTGCAATGAGCCGGCCCATGCGCGAAAGAATGCCTTCGTTCATCATCATGTTTTCCTCCGTTCGAGAAGCGCTTTGCCTGACACCAATGTGAATTTCATATTGTCCGTGTTCGCGAATGAGATATGCGGGAAAAACGCTGTTCCAGCCTTTCGAATAGCCAACCACGACGAAGCGGACGGAAACCCTCCCCTGGACGGTGGAAATCGTGAGGTCAGATGGACCCTTCAAAGCGAAGAGCTTCTCGTCGAGAGGGAAGCGCGATCCAAATCCAGCGTCACGATTTGCCGCGAAATCACGCAATCCCAAGGTCACGAGACGTGATGGCAAATTGGTCTTTGCACGAACGGTCTCGTATGCAAGCTCATGCAATCGAACGAGGTTGGCGCCTGCGTCTTCATGGGATAGCGCTTCCAACACGGCCATCATCCGCGAATATTCTTCGAGCGTATCGTCCAATGCCGCTCGCGCACCGGCGTCCGGCGCAAGTTCATAGCGCAGAAGCGTTTCACGAGGTGTTTGCTCCGATCTCGACATAGGACAATACTTAAAGCACCTGAGAAGTGCTTTCAAGATCTTCAGCAAAAGATTGTGAAAGAAAGTGAGCTACTCGTAAGTTGGTTGCAATCAATTTCAGGTCGGTGGGCTCCAAGGTTCGATCTCGCAAGTATGGATTTGGGCTTTTGCCCCGCGGTCGCCACGGGTGGTGTCGGCTGGCCTTCGCCTAGTTTTCCTACTGCGTCCCCAGTTTGCCGAACTGGCCAGGACGCCGCTTGACGGCGACGGGCGGCACAGTTGGTTGCCGCGTCGGAGACTTTGGAAGCGTGTCTTCCGTGGGGATGAAGGCAAGGATCAGGAGCACGCCGTAAAAGAAGACATTGATGCCCTGGATCGCAGGAGCGGATAGGGGAATGGCAATGAATTTCGGCAGGAAGACCGGCGCGAGTAACACCCAGAGAAGGTATTGCGGCCAGCCGATATCTCTCAACCGGCTGGATACCATCCACAGCAGGCCGATGACTGTGATCCCAGTCATGATGATCGCAGCGATAGGATAGAGCATTTCGAAAAAGGCGCGGTCATAGGCGAGACGTTTCGTCTGGGGATCGCTATCGGGACCATCCATGATCGCCTGCGCTATCGACGCTTGCGTAGCCGCGCGCAATTTCTCCATATCCGACGGACTGGGCTTCCTGCCTGAATTGACAATCGCCCGGAGAGCATCTTCTTGGCCCTTGAACATCAGCGGCATCGACCTGGCGTTGGTCCCTACTGGCGCCGGCCGTGCATCACTCACTGTGGTGCGGGGCGCCATCAACTCTCTGGCGGCCACGTCATGCATCGAGATGATAAAATGTTCGACAGGTGACTTGGCGAAGTCGAAGCACACCATCAGTACCAGCACGATCGCGTAGCTGATGCGGCCAAGCCGGCAGTCACCGAAGATTGTCATGATATTTTCCCGCATTCGCCTTCTGGATGCATGTGTTATGCGCGAAGGGGTTGAAAACTGCCCTAAGAAAACGCGTCGATTTTTAGTATTGCCGGCTAAATCTCTAGCCAGCGAGGCTGACGCTCGTTTTGGCGAACTGAACATATTTGCATATCGGGGCAGGCTGCTATGATGCCCTAACTTTTATCCCATTGGAGCCACATCATGGAATATCGTCGTCTTGGAAAATCGGGCCTGAAGGTCAGCGAGTTCTCGTTCGGCTCATGGGTTACCTTCGGCAGACAGGTCGAAGGCAGCGATGCCGTCAGTCTGATGGCGCATGCCTATGACAACGGCATCAATTTCTTTGACAATGCCGAGGGTTATGAGGCTGGAAAATCCGAGCTCGTCATGGGCGAAGCCTTGAAGACCCTCGGTTGGAGCCGGGACAGCTTCATCGTTTCCAGCAAGGTGTTCTGGGGCGGTCAGAAGCCGACACAAAAGGGCCTGTCGCGCAAGCATGTTACAGATGCGGCTCACGCTGCGCTCAAGCGCCTGCAGGTGGATTATCTTGATCTCTACTTCTGCCACCGGCCCGACATCGACACTCCGATCGAGGAGACCGTTCGTGCCATGCACGACCTTGTTGCCCAAGGAAAAATCCTCTACTGGGGCACGTCGGAATGGTCAGCGCAGCAATTGACCGAAGCCTATGCCGTGGCCCGGGATCTGCGCATCACGCCTCCGACGATGGAACAGCCGCAATACAACCTCTTCGAACGCCAGAAGGTCGAAGGCGACTACCTTCCGCTCTATGATCTGATTGGCTTGGGCACCACGATCTGGTCCCCGCTTGCATCGGGCGTTCTGACCGGCAAGTACAACAGGGGAATGCCCGACGATAGCCGCATGAACTTGCCCGGCTATGAATGGCTGAAGGAAAAATGGACCAGCGATGCCGGCCGTGCCCAGCTTGCCAAGGTAGCCGAATTGGCCGGCCTTGCAGAAGAGATCGGTATTTCGATCACTCATCTCGCTTTGCTCTGGTGCCTTTCCAACCGCAACGTGTCGACGGTAATCCTCGGTGCATCGCGCATGAGCCAACTGCAGGACAACCTGGCAGCGCTTGCACACAAAGATAAGCTCACCCCGGACGTGTTGGCTCGTATCGACACCATCGTTGGAAACAAGCCCGCTGCCCCTCAGCGGTATTGATGGCGATAGCATCGCAACAGTTGCGGCTCGCTAGCGATCGGCGAGCCGACATTGCTGCTTTCTCCGCGCAGAATTCACTGAGCATGCCGCCCCTGCTCTGGGTGTCAGGCCGAACGCATTGTTGTGCCATTCTTGCCGCCAGCGGAATGACGGCCTCCTGAGAGACGGGCTCAGGGCCTCTGTCGCCCCGATATTCGTCTGCGTCTCTGGATATGCTTGCCAAGGCACCCCAAATACTTTCATAAGCACCACGCAGAGGAGATTGTCTTTTCATGAGAATTTTGAAATTTGTTGCCGCGATCGGTCTGACGGGTCTTTCGCTGGCAGGCTGCGTCGACGGCGGCGGTTACAATGGCGGATATGTTGTCAGCTACGACAGCGGATATGACGGCGGATATCGTTACGATAGGGGCTACGACAATTATTCCTATCGCAGATGGGACGACCGGGGCGATTATCGGCGACGTGACTGGCAAGGACAGCGCCGCGACCGGAATCCGCAAGGCCAGCGCCCGGACAACAATCAGGCCCAATACCGGCCGCAGCCGAACAGGCAACCCGACCGGCAGAACAACCCGCCACAGGTTAGAGACAACAACGTCGGACCTTACAGCCCCGACTCATGCGGTCAACTCGATTGCACGGGCCTGTCGACGCGTGGGTCCAATCGGTAATTGCTCGACGGTGCGAGGTCATGTTTCCGCATGACCCTGGCCACTGCCTCCGGTGAGGCCGCAGCCCGTCTCAGAACAGATTGTCAATCAGCTTTCCCGCGGATCCCTGCCAGAGTTCGCCGCGACCGGTCCCGGCCCAGAGCGAGAGAAAGTCACCGGATCCTGTTGCTGCCGATGCAGAACGCAGATCACGGGTGAACTTGTTCTGCGCCGGGAATGGCATGACAGCATCCGGTTGGCTCTCCATCTCCGTCATGAAGCGGTTCTCGATGCCTCTTGCCAACCGGCCGGAAAACACGCGCGTTGTTCGTGTCTTTCGGTCGATCGCCGTCAGCAGCTTGGCTTTGTAGGGAGCAGACGTACCCGCTTGCGCGCAGGCGAGGAATGCCGTTCCCATCTGAACTGCGGCGGCCCCGGCGCAGAGGGCGCGTTTGACGTCTTCGACTGTCATGATCCCGCCGGCGGCGATCAGTGGAACGTGACGTTTCCCCACGCAGGCCGAGAGCAGGTCGAAGGTCTTAATCTCCTCATCCCGACCGGCAGGATCGAAGATACCGCGGTGGCCGCCTGCCTCGATCCCCTGCAGGACTATGGCATCAACGTCACTTTCTTCCAGCGCCTCGGCTTCTTTGGGTGTGGTCGCAGTCCCGATAAGAAGGATGTTCCTCTTCCGGGCAGCTTTCGTATGGTCGCGCGGCAGAGATCCGAAGACGAAGGTAAATGCGCTTGGCCTGATCCGGAGCACGGCCTCGAATTGTCCATCAAAGTTCTCCTCGTAAGGCGCCTGGAGGAAGGGCGTCGGCAGGCCGAGCTCAGCGCGATAGCGGGCCGTTCCGTTGATCGCTGCTTCGATCTGGCTGGCACTCACTTCTGGCACAGGATGGGGAATGAACAGATTGATCGCGAACGGTCGCTCGGTGCGCTGACGAACCTTTGCCGCAAACTCCTCGATAGCCGTCGGGCTCGAATAGGCTGCGCCCACTGATCCCAACGCGCCTGATATCGAGGATTCGGCGACGAGTTCGACTGAGGATGGGCCGCCCGCCATCGGGGCCACGACAAGTGGATGTTTCAGGTTGAGCTTATCTGCGAACATCGTTCCAGCATTCGTCTCCATCGGAATTCTCCATTTGCCGTGTTGCCGGTGGTCCCCGGCAACATCGTCGCTCCCATTGGTGGCGCCTATGCCTCGACTTCGAGAACCAGCTCAATCTCGATCGGCATCCCGAGCGGCAAGCTGGCGACGCCGAGCACGACCCGGCCAGACAGCATAGCTTCACCGAAAACTTTCACCAGAAGCTCGGAGGCTCCGTCGGCGACTTTCGGATGATCGCGGAAGTCGCCTTCGGTGGCAATATAGACGCCGAGCTTGGCGACCCCGGTGATCCTGTCCAGCGACCCTAGATAGGCCTTCGCGGCCGATAGTCCGCTGAGGCAGGCGGTCTCTGCCGCCCTCTTGCCGTCCTCGGCCGTCAATTCGCCGCCCACACGGCCGATGAACTGCGGGGTGTGACCGACGACCGGCAACATCCCGCTCAAGAACACGAGGTTACCTGCCTTAACGGCTTCGACATATGCACCGAACGGGGTCGGCGGTGGCGGAAGGGTAATGCCGAGCTGCTGCAGCCGCTGTTCTGCGCCAGCGGCGGGCGCGTGGCCCCGGTCTACCATCTGCCCAGATGTGCGCCGTTATCGACGTGCAACACTTCTCCCGTTATCCCGTGCGCTTCGGTCAGGAAGACAACGGCATCGACGATTTCCTCGGCACTGGAAATCCTTCCCATGGGCGACAGGGTCTTCAGGAAGTCCTTCGGATTGTCCTTGTGCAGCGGCGTATCGACGACGCCGGGTGCGACCGTGTTGACGCGAATTCCGTCCCTGGAATATTCCATCGCAAGGTTCTTGGAGATCGCGTCGATGCCGCCCTTGGTCATCATCGGCACAGAGGCGTTTATGCCCGCAATCGGGTGGTCGGCCAGCGGCGTCGTGATGCTGACGATGCTGCCGCCGGTCTTCTGCGCCAGCATCTGTTTGACTGCCAGCTGGGTCAGATGGATGAAGCCTTCGAGGTTTGTCGAGGACAGCCGCTTGAAGTCTTCCATCGTATAGTCGAGGAATGGCTTGGTGAAGAAGATGCCGGCATTGTTGACCAGAGCGTCGATCGAGCCGAATTTTTCGATCGCCGTGGCGACCACCTTCTGTGCAGTTCCATGATCGCCGATATCGCCATCGATCCGTGCAAGCTGCGCTGATGCAGCAAACTCAGAGGATGCGCTGACGTTTCTGGATGTCGCGACGACATTGTAGCCGCGTTGGAGGAATGTCCTAACGAGACCGGCGCCGATACCCTGGGAGGCACCTGTAATCAGGATTGTCTTTTGCGTTTGCATGTTGGTCTCCATAAAATCAAGAGGCGGCAGCGTCATTGCTGCGTCTCCAGGCTGCGAGCAGCCGGCGCAACGGTTGCGCCCTTGGCTGGACTGCGCCTGCCCGATGAATATGGCGGAGGTGTCATTCCTCGATTAGATGGAAATATCTGGAATCTCTTTTGCATATATGCAAAAGTCATTGCATGGCGGATTTGAATGACATTGCCGTCTTTGTGAAGGTAGCACAATTTGAAAGCTTCAGCCGCGCCGCCCATGCGCTCGGCATGCCGGTTTCGACCGTCAGTCGTAAAGTCTCGGGGCTGGAAAACCAGCTTGGGGTGACGCTGCTGCAGAGAACGACCCGCAAGCTGCGCCTGACGGCGCAGGGCCGCGACTACTACAACCAGTGCAGTGAGCCACTGTTCCACCTGTTCGATGCCGAGAAGGTGCTGACCCAAACGCAGAAGAAGCCGGAAGGTCTACTGAAGATTTCGGTTCCCGTCGTCATGGGCCAGGAGCCATTTTATGAATTCATCTCGGTTTTTTTGAAGAACTATCCGAGGATCCAGGTGGACCTCTTCGTCACCAACCTTTTCCTCGACCTCATCGAGGAGAATATCGACGTCGGCATTCGCTTCGGCGAATTGAAGGATTCGACCCTGATTGCACAGCGGGTCGGCAAGAGCGTTCGCTATCTGGTCGCCTCGCCGGCTTACCTGAAGGGCAGAGCGCTGCCGAGCGCGCCTGAGGATCTGAAGAACCACCAATGCATCCTGCTGAACGGACGAAACAACGAGGCGGAATGGCATCTCGTGAACGGTGGCAAGTCGACAAAGCTGCATGTGTCCGGGCCGGTTTCGAGCCGCGATTTTCAATCGGTCAGCTCGTTCGCCTATAAAGGCCACGGTGTCGCATTGATGCCGTCCAACTATTGCGACGAACAAATCGAAAGGGGCGAGCTGATCCGGCTTCTCCCGGAATGGTCGTCGCCTGAGATATTCGTCCATGCGGTCTATCCGACAAGACGCTTCTTGCCGTCGAAACTTCAGGCGTTCCTGCAAGCGCTGAAGGCGTGGAAAAGCCCGTTGTGGATTCCGCTTCGATAACGGTGCCAAGGCGCGCCCAAGGCCCCGGCGAACAACGTCCTATACAGTCGCTTTGCTAGGGTTTATCTTTTGAAGTTCTAATGAATCCCCGGCCGCAGGAAGCCGCACCTACGGCACTTTCGGAGAGGCGAATGAGTTCCCAATCGGTCGACGCAAGAAACGGCGATGTTGGCCACATCAATACGAGGCAAAGCAACAAGGAACAGGCGCCGTCAATGGCCATGGATGTAAACGTCCAACATGTTCTCGAAGCGCTGCCCGAACCGATCTATTTGACGGACGCCAGTGGCCGGATAACGTTCTACAACAGTGCTGCTGTCAAAATGTGGGGCGTGCGGCCGGAGATCGGCAAAAGCGAATTCTGCGGATCGTGGAAGCTGTACTGGCCGGATGGCACGCCATTGCCTCACGACGAATGCCCGATGGCGCTGGCGCTGAAGGAAGGACGCTCCAACAGGGGAATGGAGGCGATCGCCGAGCGCCCCGATGGCACGCGCATTCCCTTCATGGCATTCCCGACACCGCTCTTTGATGCCGATGGCACGCTGAGCGGCGCCGTCAATATGCTGGTCGACCTCACGGAGCGGATAGACCTCGACGAGGCTGCGCAGCGTTTTGCGGCTATCGTCCAATCCTCCGATGACGCGATCCTTGCCAAGGATCTCAATGGCATCATCAATAGTTGGAACGGCGGCGCGGAGCGTCTGTTCGGCTATACCGCGACCGAGGCCATCGGCAAGCCGGTGACCATGTTGATCCCGCTCGACCGGCACAACGAGGAAACGGACATACTTGGCCGTATTCGCCGCGGCGAGCGCATCGACCACTATGAGACCATCCGGCGGCGCAAGGACGGGAGCCTTGTCGAGATTTCCTTGTCGGTTTCCCCGATCAGAAATCGCGAGGGCAGGGTTATCGGCGCCTCGAAGATCGCGCGCGATATCACTGAGCGCAGGCGCGCCGAGGAACAGCAGCACCTTCTCATTCGGGAGATGGACCACCGCGTCAAAAACCTGTTCACGCTTGCAAGCAGCGTCGTTGCCCTCAGCGCCCGTTCGGCAAGCACGCCCGCCGAGCTTGCCGGGGCAGTTCGAGAACGATTGAGCGCCTTGGCGCAAGCTCATGCTTTGACCGTTCCATCGACCTCCGAGGCGACCGGGAGAACAGAACGGGCAACGATGCTGCATCGGTTGATCGGGACGATCCTGGCGCCCTATGACAATTGCGCGGACGATCGCCAGCCTCGTGCCATCATAGCGGGTCCGGATATTCCAATCGGCGGCGCTGCCGTCACAAGCTTCGCCTTGCTCCTGCACGAATTCGCGACGAACGCTGCCAAATATGGCGCGCTGTCCAATTCCGAAGGCGTGGTTGACATCTCGTGCCAGGAAGACGCAGACCGCTTTATCCTGACATGGACCGAGCGCGGTGGGCCGCCGGTCGATCGCCGGACTGACGGAGATGGCTTTGGCACCGTCCTCGGCAAGGCGACTGTGCGAAGCCAGTTGGGCGGCGAGATCGTGCGAGATTGGAAGCCCGAGGGTCTGTCGATACGCCTTGTCGTGGCGCGGGATCGATTGGGCGGCCAGTAGTCCGGCGCGCTTCTCGACAGGTCTCGCGTTCGACTGCGATCCCGATCAAAGAGGCCCCGATCAAAGGGGGAGTGGGGAGCTTAGCTTATCAAGTTCGGTCGGCGAGCGGACAGTCAGGCGGCGGCGAAGTTCGTTTTGGAAGATTGCGCGCGCTTGAGCGACGTCTTGGAAGCCGAGATGCGTAACGAAGCGAATGACCGTGGAGGGAGAGACCCCGCAGTCTTTTGCAATTGACGGCGTGCTGCCAAAGGCCATGAGTTCCGGCTCGGCAAGAACCCTCTTTGCGACATTCTCGACGCGAAGAGGGAAGATCACTTGTCGCGAGACGATGGCCTGCTTGAGTTCTTCAAAGCTCGACGGTGGCCTGCTCAGGCTGCGTATACGCTGCGGCATTTCTAAGCACTCCGTCTTTGCGAACCGGGTTAGAGGCTGGACAGCTGGACCGTCCGGCGCTCGGAGACGGACTTGATGCAGGCAAGCGCTATCGCGAGCGCATTGCGAGCGTCTTCACCGGTCGGCCCGGTGACGGTACCCGTCCGCATCGCGTCGACGAAGGCGGCGAGTTGAGCCGTATAGCCGTGCACGAAATGGTCCGTGTCGCGTCGCCAGGTGTCGTTCGAGACGCCATTCTTGTCGTAGAGCGTCATCGAGGAGCGGCGGACGTCACCCATCATCACCATGCCGCCGGAGCCGAAGACCTCGCCGCGAATGTCGTAGCCGTACATGGCGCAGAAATTCGCCTCGGCGACTGCGATCGAGCCATTGTCAAAACGGATCGAGACGACAGCCGTATCGTGAAAACCCTTGCTAGCGAAATCGGGACGCACCAACGCGTCGGCAATCGCCGTCACCTCGACCGGCTTTGCCTTTGGATTTAGCCAAAGGAGGGTATCGAAGTCGTGGATCAGAGTTTCGTAGAAGATTGTCCACAGGGGCGTCTTTTCCGGATTGCCGCCATACGGACCCGGGTCGCGTGTCAGCGAGCGCAGAAGCTGCACGTCGCCGACTTTGCCGGCGTCGATTGCCGCGCGTCCTTCATGGAAGGACTGATCCCAGCGCCGGTTGAAGCCGACCTGGAGCGGCACTTTCGCAGCCTTCGTGGAGGCGATTGCCTGATCTGCTTCCTCGAGCGTCAACGCCATCGGCTTCTCGCAGAACACCGCTTTTCCGGCCCGAGCGGCTTCTACGACGACACTGGTATGAAACCGCGCTGGTGTGGCGATGATGACGCCATCGATCTCCGGATTGGCCAGAAGCTCCGAAACGCTGGAATAGGCCTTTGGCGCATCGAGGGCCACGGCCAGTTTCTCCGCAGCGCCGGGCGCCGGATCGGCGATGGCGAGCAGGTTGGCATCGACCAGGCGACGCGCGACGCTTTCGGCATGGAACGAGCCAATGCGGCCTGCGCCGATGAGGGCGAGATTGACGGGACGGTGGGCGGACATGAAAGGCTCCTGAAAAATGCTGTTGTCAGATCAGAGGGAAAATGCGTTACGGAAACGGGATAGTGCCAGCTCGTCATCGCCGGACGGCCAGGCTTCCATGCCGATCGTCCCGCGGTAGCCCATCTCGGCGAGTGCGCGTGCGATTGCCGGATAGTTGATTTCACCTGTGCCCGGCTCCTTGCGTCCGGGAACGTCGGCGACCTGGATCTCGCCAATATGAGGAAGGGCGGTGCGGCAGAGCTCGATCAGGTTCCCTTCGCCGATTTGGGCGTGGTAGAGATCCAGATTGAGCTTCAGCGACGGCCGGTTGACGGCGGCGACAAGGGCGATCGTGTCGGCGGCCTTGGCGAAGGGGGTCTTTGGATGGTCGACGGCCTCGTTCAGATTTTCGAGCACGAAGGTGACACCCTCTTCTTCGCCGAGATCGGCGATCCGCTTCAAGGTGTCCACGGCCTTCAGCCACATGGCGCCGGTGATGACCTCGGACTTGACGATGGGCAGGCCCTGTCCGTCGAGCCCGGTTCCATGCAGGTTGAGACGGGGGCAATTGAGCTCCCTGGCAATCGGGATCGACTGGCGCGCGGTGCGCAGCAGTTCGTCGGCGCCGGCATCGTCGGCAAGAGTGCCGGTGATGTAGCCGGTCATCGACGAGAACGTGGCGCCCGATTTGGCGATGGCGCCAATATCATGCTTCGTCCAGTCCCAGATTTCCGCCTGGAAGCCGAGCGCCGTGATGCGCTTTAGCCGTTCCAATACGGGCTGGGAACGAAATACCATTTCAGCGCAGACTGCGAGCGTGAAAGGCGATGTCTTGGGTACTGTAGTCATGGTTCTATCCTGATGCTTCTAATTGGTCAGATCGTGCCGCCGAGCTCGTGGGAGAGCTCTTGCAGTTCCTTGCCGCCGGCCATGAGGTTCTGCAGTTGTTCGAGGGAAATCTCTCCCTTGTCGAAGGTACCGAGCGTTTTGCCGCGGTTGAGCACCGTGAAGCGGCTGCCCACCGCGAAAGCATGGCGAACATTGTGGGTGATAAAGATCACGCCGAGGCCTTTTTGCTGAACCTGATGGATGTATTTCAGGACCATGGAGGTCTGGGCTACGCCCAGCGCAGACGTCGGCTCGTCGAGGATCAGCACCTTGGCCCCGAAGTAAACAGCCCGCGCGATCGCCACGCATTGCCGCTCACCGCCCGAAAGCGTGCCGACCGCCTGGTCCGGATCGCGGATGTCGATCCCGATCTTGTGCATCTCCTCGCGGGTCACCTGATTGCAATACTTGAAATCGACATGGCGAAAGGGCGGTATGCCCTTCACAGGTTCGCGTCCCATGAAGAAGTTGCGCGTGATCGACATCAGCGGGATCATTGCGAGATCCTGGTAGACGGTCGCAATGCCGGCATCGAGGGCATCACGCGGGCTGGAGAAGGCGACTGGCTTGCCCTCGACCAGGAATTCTCCGCCAGAGGGACGAACCACGCCGGAAAGCGTCTTGATAAGGGTGGATTTCCCGGCTCCGTTGTCGCCAAGCAGGCAGAGGACTTCGCTGCGCGATACCTTCATGGAAACGCCGGAGAGGGCGATGACGGAGCCGTAGTGCTTGACGATATCCTTGACTTCGATGACCGGCGGAGCGGTTTCTGCTTTGCTATCAGTCATGATCAGCGCTCCCCTGTCACCTTGCGACGGATGAAATTGTTGAAGAGAACGGCCAGAAGCAGCATCGAGCCGAGGAACACCTGGAACCAGTCCGAGTCGAATTTCGTGTAGGTGAGGCCGATGGAAACGAGGCCGAAGATGATTGCGCCAAAGAAGGCGCCGATCGCCGAGCCGTAACCGCCCGTCAGCAGGCATCCGCCGATAACGGCTGCGATAATCGCTTCGAATTCCTTCTGAAAGCCGCGACGTGCATCCGTCGAGCCGGCATCCAGCACCGTGATGATGGCAACAAGCGCTGCGGCACAGGCCGTCAGGGCGAAGAGGCCGGTCTTCACGCGGTCCACTGGCACGCCCGAGTTCCTCGCCGCGTTCGGGTCGCCGCCGGCTGCAAAGATCCAGTTGCCGATCCGGGTGCGCAGGAGAACCCATGTGGCAAGTGCGGCAACGGCAATGAACCACAGCACCGATACCGGTACGCCGGCCACTTTCGGAACGCCGTTGTCGAATTTTTCAATCAGATCATGCGAGGCAAGCCAGGTGAACAGATCCTGGAAGGCGACACCTGAGAACATCGGCTTCAGCGGGCTGTCGCCGACAGCGTCGCCGATACCGCGAAGTTGCGTCGAACCGCCGGTCGCCCATTTGAGGCCAACGAGCGTCAGGCCGCGCAGGATGAAGAGAAAAGCGAGCGTCACGATAAACGATGGCAATCTTGTGCGGATGACGATCTGGCCGTTGATCGCGCCCATGACGGCAGCGAACGCGAGAGTAATGATGATGGAAATCCACAGCGGTTGGCCGAAATTGGTCAAGGCGACGCCAAAAATCAGCCCCGTGAAGGCAACCATCGAGCCAATCGAAAGATCGAATTCGCCGCCGATCATGAGCAGAGCTGCTGCGATGGCGAGAATTCCAAGTTGCGAGGCCGGCGCAAGGATCGTCATAAGGCCCGAAAGCGAAAACATCGACCGGTCTGCGGTGAAGAAGAAGAACAGCACCACCAGGACGAGGCCCGCAACTGCACCCAGTTCGGGTCGACGCATCATGTGGGTGGCAAAGCCTACCTGCTTGATGCGCTCGTCGGCCTTTGCCGCTTCTGCTCTATTCTGCTCGATCTGAGCCATGATACCTCCCAATGATTGACCGAACCGCGAAAGGCGTTCCCGTTCGCAGGCGTCATCTGTCAAACCCCTTCCCGAATGAGGGAAGGGGCCTTCGACAAACATGTCTCTCGGTAGTCGCGGATTAGCGGATGCCCTTTGCGGACAATTCGACGACCTGGGCGGCCTTTTCCTTGGTGATCAGGTTCGGACCGGAAGGCACATTGCCGCCGGGGATCAGACCATACTTTGCATAGTTCGCGAGAAACACGACAGGCAGGTAGCCCTGGAGGAACTGCTGCTGGTCGATGGCAAAGGCCGCGTTCCCTGCGGCGACCGCCTTGAGAAAGTCTGCCGAAAGGTCGAAAGTGGCGACCTTGATCTTGCCGGTCATGCCGGCATCGCCGACGGCGGCCAGAGACGGTTCGCCAGCGGTGCTTGCACCGAGCGCCATAACGGTGTCGATCTTGGAATTCGAGCTCAGCGCCGCCTTGACCTTTGCACGGACGTCTGCTGGGTCGTTGGATACGGGCAGGACAGTGACAGTGCCGCCAAAGCCGTCGGAAAACCCCTTGCAGCGCTGGTCGAGGGCAACGTTGCCGACTTCCTGGTTGACGCAAATGCCGACCTTTCCGCCCATATCCTTCAGCTTCTGGCCAGCTGCCTTACCTGCGCTGTATTCATCCTGGCCGACATGCAGAAGGGCACCCAGCGACTTCGAAACGTCGGAGCCGGAATTGATCGAAATAACTGGGATGCCAGCCGCGACAGCCTTCTGGATCGATGGGCCCAATGCGGAAGCATCCGGGATCGAGACGATCAGGCCGGCTGGCTTCTGGTTGACGGCCGCGTCGATCAGCTGGCTCATGGCCACCATGTCGAAGGTTTCGGGTGCGCGGTAGTCGATCCTGACGCCAGCATCCTTGGCGCCGGCGGCCATGCCGTTCTTGACCACGGACCAGAAGGGATCGTTGGCCTGGCCGTGCGTGACGGCGATGATCGAAACGTCCTGTGCGATGGCTGCACCTGTTGCAGCGGCAAGCGCTCCAACCATGGCGACGCCAAGCACGATCCTGCGAAGAAACGATTTCATAAAATTCTCCTCCCAATGGGTGGTCTGCGCCTCCCAGCGCGACAACCACCGAAAAACGCCTCAGACGGCGCGCCCTCTCTATGCTACCGGGTGCATACATTTTGCTACCGGTAGCAAGCGTGCATAGCTATAAGATTCTTGCTAATAGAAATCAACCAATCATTTCGTCTTTCCAAAAAAATGGAATAAACGTTTCAAAAACGGAGAGGTTTCACGATGAAGCGAGCGACGGCGCAGAATGTGGCAATTGAGGCCGGCGTATCGAAGTGGACGGTCATCCGCGCGTTTACGCCGGGTGCATCCATCACGGAGGCAAGCAAGGCCAAGGTGCTGGAGGCGGCGGATCGGCTCAATTATCGGCCGAACCTTTTGGCGAGAAGCCTTGCTACCAATTCCACGCATCAGGTCGCGGTTCTCGTCGATGACTTTGCAAACCCGCACAAGCTTCCGTTTCTTGAAAGGCTGACCGCTGGACTGCAGGCTGAGGGGCTTGTGACGATGTTGATCAACATCAATCAGCACTACAACCACGTGCATGCCATATTGAATGCGGACCAGCGGCAGGTTGACGCGATCGTCCTGTTCGGCACGGCGTTCCGTGATGAGACCTTGACGGATAACAAGCTAGGGCGGGGCGGACCGCCGATGTTCGTGCTCGCCCGTGACAGCCAGATCGAAGGTGTCCCTGCGATCTCCTGCGATGCTGGCGTGGCGATTGCCGAGATCGGCGAGCATCTCTTGAAAAAGGGATATCGGAAACCGGGCTTTATGGCGGGGGCGCGCACGCTATCGACGGCGCTTGGCCGTCGGAGAAGCTTTAAGGAGTTCTGGCGAACGGCGCTCGGGGTCGAACTGGTGGAGATGTCGGCCGAACGCTACAGCGCAGAAGCCGGCGCCAAGGCGGCAAGAGACTATCTGTCACGGGTAGTGCCGCAAGACCGCATCGATGTTCTCATGTGCGAAAACGATGCTCTCGCTTTTGGAGCGATGGATGTCATTCGAAGCGAGTTCGGGTTGCGCGTCCCGGCCGATCTCGCCGTCGTCGGTTTTGACAATACCGCCGCTGCCGCATCGCCGGCCTATGACCTGACAACCTACGAGCAGCCCACCGACGAGATGGTGAAGGCTACGATTGACATGATCCTTGAAAGGGCGCCAAGGGAGACCGTTAATTTCCACGGCACGCTCGTGGTCAGGGGGTCCGCCTGACCAATGTAGCAAACTCGTGGAGGTCGAAGAAACCCGTCGCAACGCTTGCTCGTGAGATCGGTTCACGAGAAGGAAAGGCAAGGCAAAGGCGGCCGGGCGGCGCTCACGATCCAGTTGCCGGCAAACTGAAGAGTTCGATCGGCGTCGTAAACCCTTTCAGGTCATGTTCTCCGATGGAGACGGCCCTTTCCCTCACCTGATCGCGGAATGCGCCAGACATCAACATGGGATGATTGAGGTCGCTGCAGACGCCCTGGATGCGGCTGAGAAGATTGACGTCCGGGCCGATGACGGTGAAGTCGAGGCGGCGACCGGAGCCGATATTGCCATAGCTGACCGCGCCGTAGTGCAACGCGATCCCGGCCTGCAGACGGGCGTCCGGAAATGCAAGATCAGCCATCCGTCGATGGATGGTGGTCGCAGCCTCCAGCGCGGCATTGCTGGCTTGCTCGGCGTCGTAGCCGGGAAAGCATGCAAGCACGGCATCACCCATGAACTTCAGCACCTCGCCGCCCTTAAGGACGACTGCCGGGACGACCGCGTCGAAATAGGCGTTGAGCAGCTCGAGCACGCGCTCGCTCGGCAGCCGGTTCGACAGTTCGGTGAAGCCGCGCAGATCGCAAAGCAGAAGCGCTGCCTGCATTGTCTCGATCTCGCCTTTGCGGATGTTGCCGGCGAGAATGCGCTGCGCCGTCATCGGACCGACATAGGTGTCGAGCAGACTGAGCTCGATCTGGCGCAAGGTCCTCAGTTCGCAGGCATTGCGCAGAGGCGGTATGATCCGCTCGATGACGAGCTTTTCTGACGGGGTGAACCCGCCGGGGCGGGTCGTGGCGAAAGTCGCAAGGCTCACCGGTCCATCGCCATTACACAGCGGCACGATCATCAGTTCGACCAGCGAACGCCCGACGAAGATGTCGAGATGGTCCCAGCCGCCATGCGGGTCGTGGCTGCTGGCAACAACGGTCTGGCGGGTGACCATGGCCTCGTGCAGGGCGCTTTTCATGAAGGGCGCTGCTGCGCCATGGTCGCGATCGTGGATCTCGATCGGCTCGCCGGGCGCGCCGGCAATGGTGCGGCCGATGATTTCGGGATGCAGGGTCATCAGGTGCAGCGTCAGCCGGTTGAGCGGCAGGCCGAGGCTTCGCAGCCGTCGGCCAAGACCGGAGATCAGGCCGGCCTCATCAAGTGCGTGGCATTCGTCGCCTGAGAGCCATTCGATCAGACCGAGCATGGCATTGGGGGAGATTGTGCCCGGGCGGTCGGCAATGGCGACATTGCGGATATCGGCCCCACCGATCGCGGCGGAGTGGAGGCTGGCGGATGTCATGATCGTTTCTCCTCGTTCGAGGCCGGGACCGGGCGCTCTAGTGAGCGCCGCCGCCGTCCACGTGGCCGGGTTTCTTCAATAGCAGGCTGGCGATGAGCGCGACGACCAGGGCCGCACCCAGAAGGTAGAAGGTGTCGCTGAAGGCCATGATATTCGCCTGCTTGCGGACCTGCAGGGAGACGGCGACGATAGCCTTGTGTGTGGCGGTGGCCTGGTCGGAGACGCCGTGGTTGATGAAGTAGGTGGTCAGCTGGGCGATGCGGGTGCGGGTCGCCTCCGCAAAGGTCGAGACCGAGTTGGTCAGGATGTTTGAGTGGAACTGCTCGCGCTTCGTCAAAAAGGTCTGCAGGATTGCGATGCCGACGGCGCCGCCAAGGTTGCGCATCATGTTGAACAGAGCAGAGGCGGACCCGGCATTTTCCTTTTCGATGCCGGATGTTGCTATGGCCGACAGCGGGGTGAAGCAGAGAGCCTGGCCGATCGCGCGCACGATGTTCGGCCAGAACAGCTGGTCGCTGGCATAGTTGCCGGTCATGTAGATGTTCATGAAGTTGCTGGCGGCAAAAAGCCCAAAGCCGACGACGATCATGATGCGGATGTCGATGCGCTTCATCAGTCGCGGAACCAGGGGGATCAGGAGCAGCTGCGGCAGGCCGGTCCAGGCCAGCACCATGCCGATCTGCTCGGAGTTGTAGCCCTGGATGCGCGTCAGGTAGATCGGCAGGATGAAGACGGAACCATAGAGCGCGATGCCGAGCAGGAAGTTGGCAAGGATGCCGAAGCCGAAGTTGCGGCGCACTAGCAGGCGCAGGTTCAAAAGCGGATGGGCGGCCCTCAGTTCGATGACGAGGAACAGCGTCAGAGAGACGGCGGCGATCACCGAAAGGCGAACGATGAAGGGCGAGCCGAACCAATCGTCCTTGTTGCCCTCTTCAAGCACGGTCTGCAGCGATGCAAGGCCGATTGCCATGGTGATGATGCCGGGCCAGTCACCCTTGGCCAGCAGACCAAGGTTCATCGGCGCGCGGTCGAGCGAGAACCACAGCATCCCGACCATCAGGGCGCCGGGAACAAGGTTTACGTAAAAGATGTACTGCCAGCCCCAGTTCTCGGTCAGGTAACCGCCAATGGTCGGGCCGATTGCCGGGGCAAAGGTGGCCGACAGGGCAAAGAGGGCAAGACCGATCGACTGCTTGGCCTTGGGCAATAGCGTGATGATAATCGTGAACGCCATCGGGATCAGTACGCCGCCGGAAGAGCCCTGGATAGCTCTGAGAACGATCATCTGCTGCAGGTTGGCGGCAAAGGCGCAGGCAACCGAGAAGATGAGAAACAGGATGGCGTTGGCCAGCAGATAGGTGCGAACCGAGAAGACGCGGGCAAGCCAGCCGCTTAACGGTATGACGACGATCTCGGCGATCAGATAGGACGTGGAGATCCAGCCGCCATCATCGGTCCCGGCGCCGATGGCGCCTTGGATGTCGGCAAGCGATGCATTGACGATCTGGATGTTCAGAACCGCCATGAAGGCGCCAAGCGTGGAGCCGATAACGGCAATCCACATCTTCACGCTGCTGCCGCTCTGCGTGTCGGCCGTGGCGGCGCGAGCGGCTTGGGGCGGGAAGGTCGGGCTTGCGGTCTGAAGGGTTGCCATGGCTGTTCTCCCAATGGTTTCGGTGGCGGCGCTCTGGTCGGTCAAGAAACTGTCTCACGACGCGGCGTTTCCGATAATCGGACAAAGGCGGGTAGGATCATCCAGCCTGACTGGACAATCCCTTGATCTGGCCCTTGGTCTGGCCCTTGGTCTCGCCTTCGGCAGCTGCCGAGGCCTTCGGATCGCGATTGTTGGAGATCACGGCAGCCTTGGTGTCGATGTCGGGTTCGACCGACATGCCCGAGCGCAGCAGGCCGGCAAGGCTTGGATTATCAAGGGTGATCTTCACCGGAATTCGCTGGACGATCTTGGTGAAGTTGCCGGTGGCGTTGTCCGGCGGCAATAGCGAGAATTCCAGCCCGCTGGCCGGTGACAGGCTGTCGACATGACCTTTGATGGCGATATCCGGGAAACTGTCGACCTTGATGTCGACCGGTTGACCGGGGCGGACATAGGTCAGTTGTGTCTCCTTGAAGTTGGCAACGACATAGACCGCATCCAACGGAACGACAGCCATCAATTGGGTTCCTGACGTGACGAACTGGCCGATGCGGAGCGAACGGGCGCCAACTGTGCCATCAACCGGGGCGACGATCTCGGTATAGGATAGGTTGAGTTCGGCTTGATGGGCGGCAGCGGCGCTGCGGTCATGCTGAGCGACGGCTTGGTCGCGCTGGGTCTCGATGACGGCGACCTTCTTCTGTTCCGAGACAAGAGCGGCCTCGTCGCGCTTGAGTGCTGCTGCCGCCTGGTCGCGGGCTGAAACGGACTGCTCGGCACGCTGGGTGGTGCCGGCACCCGAGCGGATCAGGTTCTGGGAGCGTTCATTGTCCGCTTCCGCAAAAGCCAGAGATGCCTGGGTGGCGGCGATGGTGGCCGTGGCTTGATCGATCACCGATTGCTGCAGGGCGATCTGGGCATCGAGGTTGGTGACCGCGGCAGCCGCTGCCTTCACCTCCGCCTGTGCCTGGGTGAGGGCCGAGCGATAATCGCGGTCGTCGACGCGGGCAAGCACCTGACCGGCCGTGACACGGTCATTGTCCTTAACCAACACATCGCCGATGTAGCCTGAAATCTTCGGAGCGATCGTGGTGTAGTCGGCCTTGACGTAAGCGTCGTCGGTAGATTCGATGAAGCGGCCCGTCGTCCAGTAATGATAGCCGAAGTCCGCGCCAAAGGCGACGCCGCCGAGCAGTGCCGCGGCGATGATGGTGCGCTTGACGATCCTACGACCTGGCTTCTTTGCAGGTTCGCTAGCCGCGGCATCAATCGCCTCGGCTCCAGCAGGCGCTTCAACAACCTTTGCAATTTCCGCTTGTTTCGCAGTGCGGAACACGTCCTTGCGGGGTAGCTCGACCATTGTCCTTCTCCTTCGTCTGACCTCGCTTGGGAGGCCGGTGTTTCGATGACGGGAGAATGGCTCATGACAAGGATTGTGATAATCTGCGCATATTGGGAAGGATCATCAACTGAGAGCGGATAATGCGGAGGTATCATGGATAGGCTGACAAGCCTCACTGTCTTTGGTCGCGTGGTTGAATGCGGTGGTTTTTCGGCGGCGGCCCGAAGGCTCAACATGTCGGTCACCATGGTGGGCAACCATATACAATCATTGGAGGACAGGCTTGGCGTCCGGCTTTTGAACCGCACGACGCGCAAGGTAAGCCTGACTGAAACGGGCAAATTCTATTACGAGCGATCCAGCCAGATTCTCGCCGATCTGGAAGAGGCCGACGGTGCTGCGGGCGCCCTGACCTCTACGCCGCGCGGGACGCTAAAACTTTACACCAGCACCCACATTACCCGTTTCCTGTCGCCGGTCATTTCCGAATATCTCGACCTTTATCCTTCCGTGTCGATGGATCTCAATATCGGCGAGCGGATGATCGACCTCATCGAGGAAGGTTACGATCTGGCGATCCGCACGACGTTGCCGCCCGATTCCAGCCTCGTCGCACGGCGGCTGACACCGTGGCGGCATATCCTCGTTTGCTCACCGGGCTATCTCGAGACGCATCCGACACCGGCGGTTCCCGCTGATATCGCCACGCATAATTGCCTGCGCTACGCCTATTATCCCTATGGCGACGACTGGCGCTTCTTCACCGAGGCTGGCGAACAGGTCAGTATCAAGGTTGGCGGCAACATCGTTACCACCAGTGCCGATGTCCTGCGCTACATGGCGCTGAACGGCCAGGGCGTATTTCTTGCACCGAGCTTCGTAATAGCCGACGATCTCGCGGCCGGCACGCTTCAGCGCCTTCTGCCGGATTATAAGCCGGCCGAGTTCGCCATCAACGCGATCTATCCCAATCGGACGCATCTGCCGACGAAAACGCGCATCTTCATCGATCTTGTCGCCGAACGCTTTGCCGAACACCGCAAATGGATGGCCTAGCCGAGTAGAGGCCCGGGACCCTCGGCGATCGTAAGGTGCGCAATCACGCCGTCACGAAGCTTCGGATAGGCAAGCGCAGCAAGCATCGCGGTCAGCAACGCCGCCATCACCGTGCCGGTCGCCGCGTTGCGCAGGACGTTGTTCATCGGCGGTTTGCGGACGCGCACGGCGATGTGCTTGCGTTGCGCGTCCTGCTTTTCAAGTGGGCCAGGCTCAGTCAGCGAGACATGAAGTCGCAAATTGCAGCGGCAATCTCGACGGCATGGGTTTCCAGCGCAAAATGTCCCGTGTCAAAGAACCGAACATCCGCATCGGGAATGTCACGCTTGAACGCCTCGGCGCCAGGCGGCAGAAAGAACGGATCGTTCTTGCCCCACACCGCCAGAAATGGCGGCCTGTGCGTGCGGAAATAGCTCTGAAAGGCAGGGTAGAGTGCGACGTTGCTCTTATAATCTCCAAAGAGGTCGAGCTGAACTTCGGCAGCGCCTGGACGGGCAAGGTAGAAGTCGTCGAGTGACCGGCCGTCCGGGGAAACCATCGCCTCGTTACTCACGCCGTGGGTATATTGCCAGTGGGTGGCCTCGGGAGCGAGGAAGGCCCGCAATGCATCCCGATTTTCCTTTGAGGGATCTTGCCAATAGGCTCTGATCGGGTTCCATCCGTCGCTCAAACCCTCTTCATAAGCGTTGCCGTTCTGCGAGATGATCCCCGCGATGCGCTCAGGATGCCGCATCGCCAGCCGAAAACCGGTCGGTGCACCATAGTCGAAGACGTAGAGCGCAAAACGCTTGAGGTCGATGACCTCCGTGAAACGCTCTATCACGCCGGCAATGTTGTCGAACGTATAGGTGAATTTGTCCCGACCAGGCATGTCCGACTGACCAAAGCCTGGCAGGTCAGGCGCGACGATGTGGAAGCGGTCCGCCAGAAGAGGGATCAGATCGCGAAACATATGCCCCGCACTCGGAAATCCGTGCAGCAGAAGCAGGGTCGGCGCGTCGGCGGGCCCAGCCTCGCGATAGAAGATCTTGAAGCCGTCGACATTGGCCGTCAGATATTTGGTGGATGTCATTGGATTTCTCCTGTGTGAGGTTCGTAACCGTTCCGACTATGACAAGACGGTTATCTACCAGTTCAACGTAACCTGTCAATATACTTTTAAAGGGTTACGCAAGATTGTAGATCGATCCATCAGGCAGCGACCCCGCCGAGTGCCTCCGGCGCACGTAGAGAACCAGGGCGCAGCAAATCAGGCCGCAGCCCAGCAATGGTATGAAGGGTGATGTCAGGGGCGCGACCGCGAATATCGCAAGCGCTACAGGCGATCGGCGGCGCGCAAGCAGGCGGGCCCTGTCGGGCATCATGCTCGAATCCGTCTGCGCCATTATTTCCCGCTCGAAGACCAGGTAGGCTGTATCGACCAACAGAAAAATCGCCGCATAAACGGTCACCGGTGCCGCCGCCGATTGCGAACGCGTCATCCAGGCAGTGGCAAACGGGAGCAGCGAAACGACAAAGAGATGCGCGAAGTTGATCCAGATCAAGCGGGGCGTCGCATGCCGTACAAACCGCAGGAGGTGATGGTGGTTTATCCAGATGATCGCGATAAAGAGGTAGCCGGCCGCATAGCCAATCGCCGTCGGCCAGAGCGGCAACAGAGATGGGAAATTAGCATCGTCCGGAGCTTTAAGCTCCAGGACCATGATGGTGATAGTCACCGCCATCACGGCATCTGAGAATGCCGCGAGCCGATCTGTCGCTATTCTTTGCTCATTCATCCCGAGCCTCCCCTTGCGATTGCTGTCGACCGACGTCACGTATTGCTTCGTTGATGATGTCGACGACAAGGGCGGGCGCTGTGATGCCTGGCGTATGATCGACCGGATGCGCCCGCAGGCGGGCTTCGTGCGCTCAGCCATGAAGCGCTGCGTTTCAGCGACGATCATGCGATCGTCTTCGGCCAGTAGATACCAGCTCGGCAGGCTCCGCCACGAGGGTACCCCGACAGGAGTAGTGATGCAAGGAATGGCAATCGGACGCTGGACCGCCGCCAGCACCCCTTGCGTTTCCGGCAGCGCGTTTTGGGCAAATGCATCGGCGAACGCGTCTTCGGGGAGCCAGGTGAGGGCGTTTTCATCAGGACCAAGCTTGGGTGCTTTCGGATGCGGTTCGCCACGGTAAAAGACATCGGCGACCGTCTCGCCTTCGCCAGGGGCAAGGGCTGCCACATAGACAGCGCCTTGATTTTTTCGCAGCGCGTTTCCCCGATCACACTGCACCCGCATAGGCGTGACCGACCAGCACGACAGGGGCATCGATCCGCGCAATTGTTCGACCAACTGCCGCACGTTGTCGGCCAGCGATGTCAGAGGCATCGGCGCTGCCACCGCTTTGATCCCTTGAGCTTTAAGCGACGCAATGACGCTTCCCCAACTTGATCCAACAGCCCACGCGCCGTGCACAAGCACCACAGTCGTATCATCCGAACGCATCTTCTCTCTCCTTGATCGTTGCGAATAGTAACCACTTGGTTGGCCGATGAGAGGTTAGGTAAGAAGAAAGTAACTTGTCAATTGGCTTTAGAGAGGTTACTTGTGCTGAAACGAAAGCACGAGCCACCTCGAAGAGGACCAGCCATGAAGCATCGTCACCCGCCGGCAATTTTCATCGCCGACAGTCTCGGGCTCGATTTCCTGAACTCGGTTGCCACGCCGGTCGATGCCCCGGTTGACTGGATCGACAGCGGTGACGGTCTGATAGATTGGCTGGCTCAGGCAAAGCTCGTTCCTGCCGAGATCTTGGCTGAGATCGAGGCAAGCGCGATGCCCGGTGAGTTGGACAAGATTGCCGATCAGGCCCGAAATCTCCGCGAATGGTTTCGAGGGTTCGTTCGCGACCGGAAGGGAGCCGTGTTATCCGCCGCCGATTTGAACGCGTTAGCGCCGCTTAATGGGCTTCTGCATCGCGATGAGGCTTTTACGATGATCATGGCGGACGACGGAGGGCGTGGCCTCAAGACAAAGCGTTCCCGCCGTTGGCGGTCGCCAGAAACTTTGCTTTTGCCGATCGGGGAGTCGCTGGCGAAATTTGTCTGCGAAGAAGACTTTGCTGATGTGAAGGCATGCGAGGGGCAGGCATGCACGCTCATATTCGTTGATCATACGCGGCAGAAATCAAGGCGCTGGTGCAGCATGGCGCTCTGTGGAAATAGAGCAAAACAAGCCGCGCATCGCTCGCGGTTGAAAGAGGGCTGATACTGAGTTCGTTGCTCCTCGACCGGCCGAAGAATCCAGGGATGGATTGTGAATACCCCGAAGCCCAAACCCTGACCCGATGGCCCTCTAACATGTCCACCCGGTGACGACGGGCTCGCCACGAGACGTCACTTCTCGCAACATTTCTCAACATCAAAGCACCCACCGCAATATCGGATGCGCTATTTTTGGCATGAACTTCACGCAACTGCCCAAACCCGCCTACTCCCCTCCAACTATAGCATTGCCGCAGGCCATGGCGCTGCAGATCGGGCTCCCTCATGCCCTGGTCTTAGCCCAGATATGAAATCTGCAAGGAGACGATAAATATGAAATGTTTGCTCACTTCCGCGTTGCTCGCGCTGGTTTCAACCTCCGCGCTCGCCGCTGATCTGACCCAATACTCTGTTGCGGCTCCAGCGTTCACTTGGTCCGGCCCCTATCTTGGTGTTCACGGTGGTGGAGCAATCGCGAGGGGTGACTTCGGCTTCAGCCGGGAAAATCAGTCCGAAGACTTCAAGGGCGGTATTTTCGGTGGCTTCGCGGGCTATAATTATCAGTTCGGCAGCGTCGTTGCAGGCGTCGAGACCAATGTCGACTATAACTGGAACGACAAGGCTGTGGCGAATGCGTCGAGTGTCGGCACCGATTGGTCTGGCGCTGTCCGCGCAAGGCTCGGCTATGCCTTCGACAACATATTGTTTTACGGCGCGGGCGGAGCGACTGCCACACGCGGGTTCGCCGAGGTGCCCGGTTCCGGCGACGGCAAAGCGGTCTTTGCTGGCTGGACGGTCGGTACTGGCGTCGACTACGCGTTCGCCAACAACATCTTCGGTCGCGCCGAATACCGTTACAGTGATTTCGGCAGCAAGGAGCTGGAGGGCGTAAAAAGTGACTTCACCCAGCAGACAGTAAATCTAGGGGTCGGTTTGAAATTCTAAATTCAGGCGTGTCCAAGGTTTTGTTCGATGCCCTGCTCAATTGGCGGGGCATCTTCTTTGGTCCTTGCCTGTTCTCATGGCCAGCGAGGAAGCAGGACGGCGTCTGACACAGAAGCGCGACCTCCGCTGCTGCCGTGCCCTCAGAGCGGGAGGATCGTCGACGATGGTGGCGGTTCAGGCATCGTGCAGAGTTTGCCATATTCGTTGCATCATTTGGAAAACTGAACCTTTGCATGTTCTCGCCCGTTGATGTGACAGAGGTGCAACATGGCAGACTTCGTCAAATGGCGCTCATCCGTGGTTCTCCACCTGAGGGCGGG
This sequence comes from Rhizobium sp. 2YAF20, assembly GCF_052114685.1. NCBI lineage: Bacteria > Pseudomonadati > Pseudomonadota > Alphaproteobacteria > Hyphomicrobiales > Rhizobiaceae > Rhizobium > Rhizobium sp. 2YAF20. Next base: position 126,273 of record NZ_JBFRFF010000015.1, read on the forward strand.
ATGCAGTGAAAGGCAGGCGATAACAAATACCCGCGAGGCGGCCCATTGCCTGTTGGTGCACTGGCCGGACTGTCGAGGCGATGCCTATCACAGGGCAGTGCGGATGTGCGGGCTGGTGCTTTGCGGCCTCGTTGCGCCGGAGGTTGCTCGCATAGCCTTCCTCGAAGCGGCTGAGGAGTCGGCAATCTTCGCGCTTTGACTGGCCATTCCCGGCAAAGGCCGGCGCCCGAGCGGTAGGATGTTCCGCTCGGAGGTCGGCCAGCCGTCATCCTTCTCGCGCTGAATGGTCTTCAATTAATACCGATCGTGCACGACACCCATGATTTCTCCCCTCCGGGACACGCTCACAAGCAGGTCATCGCCGTCCCGCGATGCTCTGACCAGATACCGTTCCCCCACGTCCTTCACGTCCCCGACCCTATAGCCGCGTCGCTCAAGGAGACGTATGACGTCATCGGGACCGAAGGTGTTCCGGCGTTCTCCCCATCTGTTGGGCGAGTCATGGCGGCGGTTCCAATCCTGAAGAAAATTGGACTCTGTCGCGCCCTCGTCAAAGGCGGCATCCGGGGACTGATCGTTGTAAATAACGACTTGAGCAACGGCGGGAATGACGAGACCCATCGTAGCAGCCGCGGCCATACCCAAGGCGATGATGGTAACCTTCATTGACATATCCTTTGCGAATTGTATTCAATTTGGGAGTGATCAACCAGGTCCCAAGCCGGCCCGCGTCGGCTTGGCCGTGCCCGCTGGCCATCTGGCTATCGTGCTGCACCCGGCCCGCCAACTATACGCGCCGGTCTTTTGCCGTGTGTTCTCTTTTGTTGCGAGACTTGCCGCAGTGGCGCTGGGATTTCATCGACGCGGTCGCTTCTGCCATCGTCAGTGATACGCAATTTTTCCCGCGATCGCAGTGACCAGCGACCGACGCCGGGCCAGTCGGGGGTGGAATTTCCGGGATCACTGAAGATCAGACCCAGCCGGTTTTACAAGTTGCGGCGGATTTCACGAACACCCTGGCCGAGCCTGCGGCGCAGCAGAGCGCGTAGGGTCACGCCTTCGGCATAGCCGACTTCGGCGGCGATCTGGTCGACGCTGGCTTGGCTGGTCTTCAGCAGGTGGACGGCGTGCTCTATCCGCAGGTCCTGGAAGTAGGCGAGCGGCGATTTGCCCAGCACGCGCTGCATCCGGCGTGCCAGTGTGCGCTTGCTGGTCGCAAGCGACGTTGCGGCCTGGTCGAGCGAGAAGCCCTCGGCCAGACGCAGCCGCGCCCAAAGCTCGAACTTCTGCACCAGCGGATCGGCGTGAACCAGATGGTCGGGGATCGTATATGCCGCCTGTGAGCTGCGCGCATCCGCCACCAGATACTTCGCGGTGATGCGGGCGAGCTCAGGGCTTGCATGCCGGATCAGGCTCAGCGCCAGGTCGAGATGGCTAAGTGCCGCCCCCGCGGTGACCATCGCGTTGGACTCGACGACAATTCGCGTTTCGTCGAGCCGCACCCGCGGATAGCGCTGCCGGAACAGCGGCGCCAGCCACCAGTTGGTGGTTGCCTCCTCGCCGTCGAGTAGGCCCGCTTCCGCCAGCACGAAGGTGCCGACGCAGGCGGTTGCCGTCAGCGCGCCTCGCTCCGACCATTTGCGTAGCACCGCGCCGGCCTCGCGCTCCTCGCCGCCGGCCAGCGCCTGCAGCAGCGGCTCCGGCTTAATGTAGCTGATAGCCGGCATCACCACCGCGTCCGGTGTCTCTGAGCGCGCCGCGGACGAGACCGCAATGCTCAGGCCCTGCGCCGTCGTCACGGTCCTGCGCAGACCCACCATCTTCGTCTCGAAGTGCGGCGAGGTTATGCCGGTCATCTCCGCCAGCGTGTTGGCCATAGCGAAGGCATCGAGCACCGCGGCCATGCCGGTGTCGAACGCGCCGTTGAGAGCGAGGATGTGGATGCGCATGGCATTTACAATATCAAACATTACATTTTTGCCAATACGGCAGACACCGCAGGCATCGACCGTGATCGAGAATATGATTGGCTGAATTGGTATCAAAAATGGCAATCCTGCCAATACGGGTGCTATCGATCTACTTGTAGGGTTCCACTCGCATTGCGGTATTCGCAAGCCACTGTGGAGAAAAAAGATGATCAAATGTGGGCTATTCATCCGCCTTGAAGCCAAGCCGGGCAAAGAGCAGGCGGTCGCGGACTTTCTTACCGCCGGCCTTGAACTGACGAACCGGGAGGCGAGCACGCCGATCTGGTTCGCCCTCAAGCTCTCGCCGACCACGTTCGGCGTTTTCGACGCCTTTGCCAGCGAAAAGGATCGTCAGGCGCACCTTGCCGGCAACATGGCCCAGGCGCTGATGTCGCGGGTCGACGAGCTGCTGGCAAGCCCGCCGTCGGTAGAGCCCGTCGACATCTTGGGCATGAAGAATCGGCTGGATTGATGTCCTTGCGTCCCGGTCCGCCGGCGCACGACTTCGACCAGCGACCACCTCGGTTGGCCATCACCGACCGATGAATGCCCGCAATCTAGATGGTCACGCGAAACGACGGGCAAATTGAAACATCCAAGGAGGCTTACTTGTCCACGCTAGGAAAGAACTTTGCCATTGCCGCGATGGTTGCCATCAGTGGCACCGCGGCTCACGCCGAAACAAAGCCAGCGAAAGATATCGTCATTGTCCATGGTGCTTTGGTGGATGGCTCAGGCTGGCGGGCCGTCCACGACATCCTCACCGGCCATGGTTTTCATGTGACTGTCGTGCAGGAGCCGCTCACCGGTCTGGCCGAGGACGTCGAGGCCACCAAGCGCGTCATTGACCAGCAGACGGGTCCTGTCGTGCTGGTCGGTCACAGCTATGGTGGTTCCGTAATCACGGATGCAGGTGCCGACCCGAAGGTCAGCGCGCTCGTCTATGTGGCTGCACTCCAACCCGATGCCGGGGAAACCAGCGGGCAGCTTCTGTCGAAGTTCGCCGCGCCTAACGATGCCATGCGGGCGACCGCCACCCCGAAGAAGTTCTTCTTTATTCCGGCGGCCAGGTTCGCTCAGACCTATGCCGCGGATCTCCCGGCCGCGGACGCCCAATTCATGGCGGATTCGGAGCAGCAGCTGGCGGAGAAGGCCCTGGGAGAGCGTGTCTCCGTGGCCTCATGGCGCACCAAGCCCAGCTACGCCATCGTAACCAGCCAGGATCATGTCGTGAGCCCGGAACTTCAGCGCTGGATGTACCAACGCTCGGGCGCCAAGGTGACCGAAGTGGCCGCAAGCCACGCCGTCTTCGCCTCACAGCCGGCCGCCGTCGCCAGCGTGATCGAGGCTGCCGCGAAGTAGACGACTGCCCGGCGAACTTCAACGGATCATCCGGTCAGTCCACGAGCGCACATGCTTTGCTGTTTACCAACAAGCGAAGTATGTGCGCCTTGCCTTACCCACCGATCATGAGTTTGACGACTTCGTCGTGGTTTGTGTCCTTGATGTTTCGTTGTCCGGCGACGATGCCGCGGCGCAGGACGATGATGCGGTCTGAGACGGCGAAGATGTCCTGGAGATTGTGGGAGATGAAGACGACGCCGCGGCCCTGTGCTTTGAGCGATTTGATGAGGGCGACGACCTTGCGCTGTTCGGGGACGCCGAGGGCGGCGGTTGGTTCGTCCATGATGAGGAT
>NZ_JBFRFF010000016.1:0-129275 GCF_052114685.1 Rhizobium sp. 2YAF20
ATGCCATGCGCCATGCGCTTTTCGCATAGCTGCACTGCAGCAAAGTCTATTTAATGTGCGGAAGGAATGGGTATTCTGGTCTTCATCGAAGCGATGCACCTCCTCCCGCAGAGCTTCGATTTCAGACGGCCCACTCCTCCTCCCGAGGGACGTCTGTCGGAACAGCGGCACTCCTCCTCCCAGCCGTTGTTCGGTTCTTTTCGGAAAGCCTGCCGCACCTCCTCCCGCGGCAGGCTTTTTCGTTTTCAGGCCCGGCTGCATCAAAGTCCCAGATCGAGCTGCGGTTCTTGCCCGCTTTCTGCGGTGCTGAGCGACGAAAGGGTGACCCCTAAGAGCCGCACCGGACGTTTGAACGGGAACACCCAGGCGAGCAGGGTCTCTGCAATCTCTCTGACGTTTCCGCGCGTTGGCCGCCTATGGTCGCTATTGAGCGGTATGGGTGGGCTTGGTTATAGCGTCGCCACGGTGCCGGCCGTTACTCGGCTCACGTTTTTCTCCGCCGACGCCATCGTATCATTTGAATTGCGGACGCTAGTCTGAGGAGGCAGTAGCTACGTTTCGAATCCAATCAAAGACGCATGCGTGCTTTGGTCGTCCGACGGCGTTGCGTTGGTGCATCGTTCAACGGTCAGGGTTGCACGTCGTGTAGAAGTGAGTTGGATTGTTGTTGTGTCTGGGTGACCTGCAGCGTCCCCAAAGGGAGGAATTCCACGTCGCCTCGGATCGTAGCGATGACAGCTGAGATTGCATCAAGCCGTGAGGTACTGGACGACAACAGCGCTGAAGTCACCGAACGTCACTTCGGCCGGGTCCAATTGCCGCGCGGCGTAAATTGCTGGAAGCGTTAGATTGAAAGCGGCAAACTCTGCGCTAAGCGCTACGCCACCCGGTACATGGACATCACCGCTCTGCGCTCTTAGCCAGGTGGCGAGTTCTACGATCAAGCGGTCAATGTCACTTAAGTGCGAATGAATGTCCTGGCCAGCGATATCCGATATGAAGCGCTGAAATCGATACTGTTCTCGATCGAAGATAATGCATGATTTGTTGCGGTGCTTTGCCCCCCCGTACTTCTTTGCACCCAGGAAAACCCCAAGTTCCAGGGGCATGTTGAACCGCGGCAGAGGAGGGTTGCCGTCAACTTCGGTGCGCGAGATATCGTGTATGCCATAACGGCACTCTCCGACTATCCGGCAGATCTTATCAAACCGATTATCGGCCGCATTGTCCGTCTCAAGTGCGCAGCGGGCAACATAACCCGACCGAATGACAGTGAAGACAATTGCGTAGAAAAACTGACGATATTCCGCGTCAAAGGGGCAATTGACGAAAACGTCCCGATTTTCGCCTACCATTTATTTCTTGGTGTCCGTGGCGTCAAGAAAATGGCCGGTTGAAGCGTCGCGCCTTACCTTTTCGATCGTCGTCTTAATCTCACGGGAGGTAAAATGCGTAGGTTTGGTTTTCGGGGTGAGAATAACAACGCCATCAGAAAGCGTTCCTGCACTTTTGTAAGCGCCTGAAGACGTCTTGTCGCTTTTGCTTGATACTCTCTGCGTCGCCTGCTTTGCCATACCCAACATATGACCGCACCCATTCCCAAAATCAAGGTGTTTGATAACGCTGAAGCAGCGCTATGGTTAGAGCCTCGTGATATCCTCAGAGGTCGAGAATCCTCCTCCTTCGGCTGACGAAGCGTCGCCCCGCGGCAGGCTTCTTCTTTTTCGGAGCCTTGCCGCATACCGGCCGGCGGCCTTTGCAAGCCGCAACGAAAGGCCTGACAGAAGACCGCACTCGATCACACGTCAAAGAAGGTCAGAAACTTCTTGCCAAACGGGCGGCAACCACAGAAGTGCAAAACGACACCAGTCTTCGAGAAGGGTCCTAGGTACCGCTCCCACAAGAGCCTTAAAATCTCGATCGCTGTCGGCCCTTTGCGCGCATTGCGGTCGATGCACTCAATGGCGCGCTTCGCGCCCTTATTCCGACCACTTATCTTGTGTTCCCGCCCTCCCGGAAGCGGACATTGTCGCCGCATGTCCAAAATGTACCAAAGTTCGTCCGATGCTGGTCTTCACCAACCTCCGCCTACTGCTGTAGAGGTTCCTCGCGATACCGAACGGACGGCAGTGATCCCGTTCGAGACGAGTCCTTTGTCGGTCGGCTGATGCCCTCGAACAGAAAGATCCTGACATGACTAACATCGCCCACTCCGCTGTGCGTTCCTGGCTTGGCGTTCCGTTCGCCACCGCCGACCGCTTCCTGCGTCCCGCCCTTCTCCCGTTCGACCCCGATCTTCCGTATGACGAGAAAGGCCCCGCGCCCTTCCAGGCCGGCGACGCCGGCTGGCTCGAGGCCGACAACGGCACTAGCGAGGATTGCCTTAACCTCAACGTCTGGGCCCCCCAAAGCACCGCTGAGCATCCTCTGCCTGTTGTTATCTATCTCTACGGAGGCGGATTTGAACGCGGCGCCAACACCCAGCCGACGTCGAATGTCTCTGGGCTCGCCGCCACCGGGCGCGTTGTCGGGATCTCGCTTAACTACCGGCTCGGACCTTTCGGCTTCCTCTCACTCTCTCAATATGGCGGCGCTCTCGGCGAGGCGAGCAATCTGGGCCTGCAGGACATCATCACGGCGCTGCACTGGGTCAAGGAGAATATCACCCGATTCGGCGGCGATCCGTCCAATGTCACTGTCGTCGGCCATAGCGCCGGCGCCTATCTCACCATGGCGCTACTCGGCGCACCAACTGCCGACGGGCTCTACCATCGCCTTGCCGCATTCTCGGGGGGCGCCTCTCGGATCGTCCCGGCCTGGTGGGCCGAAGAACTTGCCTCGCGATTGCTTACCCAACTCGGCATCCAGGACGACCCGAAGAAACTGTTCAAGCTTGACGCTTCACTCCTTGCGGAGACACTTGTCGCCATCAGTCCTCGCGATATCGGCGAGCGGCACGGCATCGACAACACCACTATCGGCGTCGTCAACGACCGCTACCAACCGGGAGCTATCCTTCGCGACACACCGCTGCGAGCCCTCGAGTCGGGGCGCCACCGCGACATCGACATTCTCCTCAGCACGGCAACTAACGAGGCTGACTGGTGGGTCATCAACACGTTGGAGACGTTCGACCCCCGCACCACGGATCACGTCGTCAACGAACTGGCCACACATTCTCGTATACCGCGCAGCCATGCGCAGCGCATTGTCGACGCTTATGCCGTCGAGGGACGCACACCGGCGGAAACCCGAGCAGCCATCTTCACTGATTACTTCTTCACGCTGCCGGCCACGCGCGCAACGCTGGCCCATGCCGCAGTCGGCGGGAAGGCCTATCGGCTCGCCGTCGGACCCGTCGAAGGTGCCCCGGCCGTTCATGGTACCGAAATGTATGGCATCGTCGGGCAGGAAAAACCAGGCCGCAGCGACGAGCAAGCTATCCGCGACACCCTCGTTCGCGACGCGCTCCTCGACTTTGCCACCGGCAACCACGCCAAATTGTGGCCTGTGGTCACGGAAGAGCCAACGGCGCACGGCATAGGTAAAATGCCATACGACGCAACCGCCCATGCCGTCGAAGTCCTGCGCACCTTCGAAGGGGTCGAGCGGACCTGAACGCCATCCTTAACGAAAACTTCAGGGGCGACCCAGAATTGTGCGGACGTTTGTCCGAAATATACCAAACTTCGTCCGATGCCGACCTTCTCCAGGCGCCGCTTCCCGCCTACTCTCATGGAGTCTGCTTGGTGCTATCGTTCAGCGCCAAGTTCACTGCGGCGCCCGACGCTTGGCTCGCAATCCAAGGCTGGCGGTGGCCGGCGAACACTGGCGGGTTTTGGGCCAACTCCCCTGGGGTACAACCTAATATGACTAAGACAATGCGTGCAGTCCTGCTGTCCGAACCTGGAGGCGTCGAACGCCTCGTTCTCAAGGACCTCCCGATACCTCAGCCTCCGCCTGACTGGGTGCGTATCCGCGTCAAGGCATTCGGGGTCAACGAGACGGAGGTTACGAGCCGAAAGGGGCTGTCCAGCCCCGATTTCACCATGCCGCGCATTCTGGGCATCGAATGCGTCGGAGTGATCGACGCGGCAGCCGATGGCACGCCATTTCAGAAGGGTCAAAAGGTCGCAACCATGATGGGGGGCATGGGGCGATCCTTTGATGGTTCTTATGCCGAGTACTTCATCGTGCCCGCGCGACAAGTAATCCCCTTCGAGACGGAGCTGCCGTGGGACGTCGTTGGCGCGCTGCCCGAAATGTTCCAAACAGCCTACGGGTCGCTAACCAAAGGGATCGATCTTCGGCCCGGCCAATCCGTGCTGATCCGTGGCGGAACCTCGACCGTCGGGCTCTCTGCGGCGACGCTGGCCAAGCAGATGGGTGCCGTGGTGCTCTCCACCACCCGCCGGCCAGAGCGGCTGGAACTGCTACGCGACTACGGCGTCGATCATCCGCTAGTTGATGACGGTCAGATTTCTCCGACCGTTCGTAACCTTTTCCCGAATGGGGTCGATGCGGCCCTCGAACTTGTGGGCGGCAAAACGCTGCGGGACACGCTTCGGGCGACCCGAACCCAGGGTGTTGTGTGTTTTACCGGCGCTCTTTCCGATGACTGGATAATCGCCGATTTCAGCCCTCTCGGCTTCATTCCCTTCGGGACGCGGCTCACCGCCTATGGCGGAAATGCCGGCGACCTTCCCGCAGATGCCTTCGATAGACAACTGCGCGCCATTTCAGATGGGCGGCTGAAGGTCGCGATAGCGAAGGTTTATCATGGCCTTGAAAATGTCGGGGAGGCACACGCCAATCTCGAGAGCGGCGCCACGCCCGGCAAACACGTAGTCGTCCTTGACTAAGGCCGGCCCGTTTCAACCTCAACCAAGGCGATAACATGTCAAAACAAAACGAGCAGGCCAAACAGCTCGCTGCACATTATGTCGATATTCTTTCGGATTGGGCGCCGGTCACGACGCGGCCGCTGTTTGGGGCCATCGCCCTCTACAGAGATGAACATGTCTTTGCGATGATCTGGAAGAACGCGTTGTACCTCAAGGTCGACGACGCGTCGCGCGGACAATACGAAGCCGAAGGCTCGCATCCGCTCGACTACCAGAGCGAGGGCGAGGACCGGGCGCTTAAATCCTACCTCGAAGTGCCCGCCCATATCCTTGAGGACGAAAAAAAGCTGCACTCATGGGCAGACATCGCCTATAGGGTCGCCTTGAAGTCTCCCAAGAACTGAGGCCGACGGGCTTGTGATCCCGCGGAACTCGTCATGGGGCCAAGCTCCTGCCCGAGCGAGGTTGGCGTCGTCATTTCCGGCGGGACGCTCGTGGCCACACTTGTCCGAAGACGCGTCGTCGCTCAAGCTTTTTTTGCTTGTCACCGGACGCACTTTGACCGGCTGTCTGAAAAGTCGCCGCCTGTGATACGATGTGGCCGCTTCGCCTACATCGATCAATGTCGGAAATTCATGCAATGCTCCAGTCGGGTCCTAGGAACGTGGATATCGAGCGCCTTACCTATCAACCTTCTCGGCCCTACCCTTACGATGTAGAGGTCTTCGATGTTTCCGACCTGAAGCGCCGAACGGGAGCTGACGCCATGCAACTGACGTACAGTTATGAGTTCTATATGTTGATCCTCATTACCCGGGGCGAGTGCGTTCAGATCATCGACTTCGAGCGGGTGTTATGCTCGGCCGGCACAATGCTGATCCTGCGGCCCGGCCAAGCGCACAACTTTGGCAGATCCGAAGACTGGGAAGGTTGGATCGTTTTGTTCAAGCCCCAGATCCTTTTGCCCACCGCGCTTCTTCGCAACGCGCCCGTGGCACTGGCCCCGGAACACTTGCCGGCTCTATTGCAGTTGAACGACCAAGAGTTGCGGCGAGCATCAGATAGCGTCCTCAGAATGCATGAGGATTCCTTGATTGCGAGCTCGCCGGAAACAGACGGCTCTCTCCGTAGCCTCGGACACGAGCCGGTTCACCTTACCGCCGACGTACACGCGCTGTTGCAATTCCAACTCTACGCATTGCTCACTTGGTTAAGTATCGCCCACAAAAAACAAGGAGCGATGGGCCCACGACATACCGGTGCATCCCAACGGTTCGATCGCTTCCGGGATCTTCTGGAACAGCGCTTCGCAGAATGGAGCCGTCTCAGCGACTATTCCAAACATCTCGGATGCACTGAAAAAAGCCTGACGCGAGCGACCTTATCGGCCGTGGGCATGACCGCAAAAGCTCTCATTTCGAAACGCATCAATCTCGAAGCGAAGCGTTTGCTGGCTCACACAGATTTGCCGATCGGCGTTATCGCGGGACGGCTGGGTTTCCAGGATGCCGCGCATTTCAGCAAGTTTTTCAAACGCGAAGCGAACTGCACGCCAAAGCAATTTCGAACCCAGACCGCGCTGCTGGACCGCAATGGGCACGCGTAGCGTGCGGATTCGCATTGGAACCCGGCCGCCGCAATCACTATGCAGCCGATGCAGGTTCGGCTCTTGGCGATGACCACAAGGAATATTTCGCTCGAGACGTCGCGCTGAAGGCTGCCCGTGAGCACAACACGATGAACCAGTTCGCTGCATAGCTAGGACTGGGTGATCATTCTTGGAAAGAGAAGCGGCCGACGGAAGCATGTCGGCCGCTTGCGCACGGCATCCGGCGCCATTGCGAGCAGCATGCACGAAGCAGTCTTGCAGTCTCTCACACGCTATCCATCTGAAGAGAGTAGGGTGCCCAGTAGGGCGGCGCAGCTTCAACGATGTCGCGAATGTTTTTCGGCTCCGGAAAACCGGTCAGTTCCTGATTGGTGCCCACAAGCCGTGCGAAGCGGATCATGTTGGCAGTCATATAGTCGATGTTTTCCTGCCCCCATTCGTTTTCGCCATGCGGCCCACGAACCGCGAGAATGGCCTTCGGTCCGGTCGCTCGCTTGTAGGCTTCGAACGAACCTTCAAGGCTTTCGGAAAAGTCCCAGAGCCCTCTCGCGATCATAAGGGACGGCCAGTTTGGCAATGACGCAAGTACCTCGCTGGTCGCAAACAACTGAAGGTTCTGTTCAAGCCTGCGAGATGCCTCAACATAGGAATCGTTGGGAGCGCGATAGCCAAGTCCTCCGGGAAACGGAGCCATGAGCAACGCCCCGAGAATATTATAACCGTAAGGTCCTTTCGGCTCAGGATTTGGCCGCTCAAAGTCACAGGAACCAGTGAAGTTCTTATGCATGGCCCATAACGTTACCATGCAACCCTGCGAGGCTCCTGAAACGAAGACCGGCAATTCCCGAGCGGAACTGTAGCCAGCGAGAAGCTTACCAGCGGCAGCTGCACCTGCCAGTTCGTTGCCCTCCGGAGTGAGCAAACGCAGCCCCTCTCCAGTCTCCATCGCGGTCAGAAGCCGGAAGATATCCTCAGCCTGCTCGTTCGTATTGCTGTCGTTGTCGCCGCCGGAAATTCCGTGGCCTCTTTTATCCAGCGTGAGAACATCGAAGCCCGCCTGGTTGAAGCGGTAGATGTAGTTGTTGCGCCAGCTCGCCGTGCCCCATTGTTCCGATCCATTTCCACCTGGATAGGCAGCCTGAATCCACGCGCCAGCCGCCTCATCCCAATAACAAGGAACGTCGTCGGGATGGTCTATGGCGGTCGTCTCAATTGAACGTCCGGCGACCACCACAATTAGGATGCGCTTGCGACCTCCTTTGCCGTCGTCCACACCGTCTCCAGCCAAGTGCCAACCACGAATTCGAACCGAGCTCGTCAAGCCCATGTGAATGGTTTCGTAGGGCTCGCGGGGCACCTCGACCTCGACGGTGGTCGTGACCCTTTCCGCCGCCGCCACTGGTTCATTCCACGGCGCCTGACCGAAGAACGCCGGCCGCCTGATGTCTTTGAGATCGACCGATCCCTTTGCGTCAATCAGCCCGCGCGAATCGAGTGTTCCTGTGACGCGGAACTCGTGAGGCACCACGAAACTCTTGCGCATTGCAGAAAGCTCGGCTTCGACTTGCGGATCGTCTTTCGCGGCGGCGTATCGCTCCTTTATCCTCTTGTCAGAAAATTCTTCGATTACGAAATCACCCGAATAGCCTTCGGGCGCAAACTGAGCCATCGGCGTGAAAGGGACGAGTACCGAGCTGCCGTCGGGCTCCGTGACACGGTACGCGGGGAAACTCTTGTTCTGGTCCCAGCCAAGACTAACGGTTCCGTCGGGCTCAGGCTGCCCCGGCGAGACATACGGTCCTACCTCCGGAAAAGGAAATTGACGCAAACGGGCCATTCCTTTGAACCATTCAAGATCTGTGCCGTCTTTTTCAGCCATCATTCTTCTCCGCTCCGATCGGTACGCGTCTGGCGCCGCAGATCAGCAATTTTGATTTTCACTTTAATCGGTTAGCCGTTGGGAATCAGTCTGCATCTTCTTCGAAACGGGCAAGGTCAGCTTCAATGGCGGCCGTTGTGTCCCCACCAGCCATAAGGTTGAGAACTTCGTCTCGGGTCTTTTCTCCCCGGCGAAATTTCGCAAGTACGGCGCCATGTGCCACCACTACGAAGCTGTCGCCGACGAGCATTGCGTGTCTGGCGTTATGTGTGATGAACACGATGCCGACCCCACGTTTACGGGCAAGCTTGACCATGCCGAGAACCTTGGCGGCCTCCTTAACGCCCAAAGCAGACGTCGGTTCGTCGAGGATCAGGACCTTGGCGCCGAAATACATCGCCCGGGCAATTGCCAGAACTTGACGCTCCCCACCTGACAAGGTTCCGACCAATTGGTCTCCACTGGTGACACGCGTGATGCCGAAGCTACGGATTTCTTCAACGGCAATGTTGTTCGCCTTCTCAACGTCGAAGATCTTGAAAGGCCCCCAACCTTTGATCGGTTCGGCGCCAAGAAAGAAGTTTCGCCCGACTGACATCAGCGGAATACTGCCAACATCTTGGTGGACGGTCGCGATGCCTTTGGAGCGGGCCTCTCGCGGGCCGGAGAAACGCGTTGCTTCCCCACCGACATACACGTCGCCACTCGTTGGTTGATAAAAGCCGGACAGGACCTTGATCAGCGTGGACTTTCCAGCCCCGTTGTCCCCGAGGAGGCACAGGACCTCGCCTGGTTGGACTTCAATAGAAACGTCAATCAGCGCTTCGATACCGCCAAACCGCTTGGAGATGGAACGGAGTTCAATCAAGGGGCTCATGGATCGTATCTCCTCAACGCGACGTCAATGCGAGCTTGCGGAAGTAGCTGTTGGCGAGCACTGCGGACAGCAGAAGCACTCCAAGGAAGAACTGAACCCAGTCGGTGCTCCAGCCTGTATAGAAGATGCCTACGCTGATGATGCTGTAAAGCGCAGCGCCTAAGGTGATCCCTATCGCCGATCCGTAGCCTCCAGTCAGCAGAACACCGCCAATGACGGCGACGATGGGAGCTTGGAAGACATATCCTTGCCCGTTGGCAGCGTTTCCGGAATGAAATTCAATGGTCTGAATTACGCCGACCAGAGAGGCTGAGAGTGCAGATCCCATGAACAGAATGATTTTCACGCGGGACGTCGGGACGCCTGCACCACGGGCAGCGTTGAGGTTGCCACCGGTTGCGAATATCCAGTTGCCGAAGCGCGTGCGTGTAAGCATCAGGAAGACGGCGACGGTCAGCAATATCCACCAAAGGATGGAGATGTTGGCTTGTCCCCATCGCGCCGCAAACACGAAGTCCGTGCTGGGCGATGATTTCATCGATATCGATGTGGTGTTTGTAAACAGCCGGGAAAGTCCGAGAGCCGCGCCGGCGACGCCGAAGTTTGTCGCCAGCGTGACAATAAATGAGGGTAGGCCCGTCCGATCGGCGACAATGCCGTTGATAAGCCCGACGGTCGCGCCGAAGCACAGCGTTATCGCGATCATGACCCAAATGTTGATGCCGTAGAGATTGCATCCGATTGCAAGGAGGATAGAGCTGGCGCCCAAGACGGAACCAATCGACAGATCGAGTTCTCCTGCGATCATCAGCAAACCGACCGCGATTGCGATGATACCCAGTTCAGCTGCTGTGTTGAGCCATGCCGCCGACCCGTTAAACGACATGAAGCGCGTGTTCGCCGTGACTATTGCGAAGAAAACGTAGACTACAACTACCGCCACGAAGGCACCTGCCTCGGGACGCATGATCAGGCGTTTGAAGGGGGACCTGACGCTCCGGTCAGTCGCGCGCTTCGTCCCTAACACGGAAGATTGCGATCCCATGCCGTGAAACTCCGTTGAAATGTGGTGGTTATCAAGATGAGGAGCAAGGCCCGGCGAGCTAGTCGCCGGGCCTGCCGGGAGGGTGGCTAGTTGGTGCCACGAATACCCACGTATTTCTCGTTGACCAAGAGGATTTTCTCGGCATCTTTCTGATAGACAAATCGAGGACCCGCATACATGGGTTGGACGGGAGCCAGGTTGTACTTTACCTTCTGGTAGGCGAGAAGAATGCTGTAGTACCCATCGAGATAAGCCTGCAGATCCACGCCAAACTGGACTTTTCCGTCACGGATGCCTTCGAGCACAGCGGTGGATAGGCCGCTCCCTCCGATCTTGATCTTCCCTTGCTCGTGACCCGTTTCGTCGCTCGCCTGAACTGCAAGCGTCGTCTGCGTAGCGCCCAAAGTCATAATCCCGTCGATCGACGGATCAGCTTCGAGCGCACCTTTCATGGCTTGCAGGTTGGCTTGCGGGTTTTGAGCGTCCTGAACCGCGATGGTCAAAACCTTGCCGGTGCCGCCAGCGTCTTTCACGGCCTTCACATAAGCATTGCAAAGAGCTTCCAGGGACGGATTGCCGGGCACGTGGTTCACGCACAGACCGTTCTTGACGCCCGCTTTTACTTGAATCTGACCAGACTCGACGCCAAGGGAGTCGGGATCGTAGCCCACGTAAGTGAATGCTCCAGTATCCTTCCAGGTGGAATAGCCACCATCTTGGATGATCACATTGATGCCTGCTTCTGCAGCGCGTTTGATGACCGGGCTCATGGCATCCGGGAAATAATTTCCAACGACCATGGCGTCAGGCTGAGTTGCGGCGGCTTGATCCAGCAAGCGGGCAAAGTCCGCTTGTAGATTGTTAGCATCTTGGACCGTTGAGTATTGATAGTGGATATTGAGGTTCGAGGCGGCGTCGTCGGCGCCTTTCTTCAGTGCGCTGAAGAAAGGATCGAACAAGGGGCCTGAAACAACGATAATGTTCGGATTTTCAGAGTCCGCCCAAACTGGATGAGCGAAAGATACGGTGGCTAGTGCGGCCAACATTGCGAGGCGCGTCTTCGTCATTATTTCCTCCATTCCCCCTCGATGAGGCTTTTCCTCACGTCGGCTTTCGTGCATGCTCCTCCAAGCTGAATTAGTTCTATTCGGGACATATTAGTTCTGTCAATCGCGAACGTGGTATAAAATATGGATCAAACGGGAATAAATAATATTTTCGACCTTTCTGATGCTACGCAGGCAGAGACGCGCATTCTCCAGCTGCTCGGACAACAGTCAGGGCTCCGTGCGGCGGAAATCTCAAGGCTGACCGGCCTCTCCAAGTCCACCGTCGCACGGGCTGTCGAGCAACTGCGTGGCATCGACATGGTCGTGGAAATGGCGCAGCCTGTAGATCAGGCTGCCAAGCGTGGACGTCCGGGCACGATTCTCGCGCTCAATCCCGCGAAGGGGACGTGTGCAGGCGTGCTGCTTGGACCGGACACGATTGAACTTACGATCGGAGATCTCTCTCATGCTCTGATATCGCAAAAAACCGTTGACATGCCGCGAGACTACGGAGTCGAGAGAGGCATTGGTGTCGTGAAAGAGCTGATCGACCAAGCCTACCGTGACACAAATCTTGATCGCGACCGGTTACTCGGTGTCGGTATCGCCGTTCCTGGACCCGTCGATTTCAATTCCGGTCGTGTTCTTCGGTCGAGCATGGTCCCGGTGTGGGCAGGGGTCGAGATCCGCACACTCTTTGAAACGGCGCTTCGAACGCAGGTTTTTGCCGACAACGAGTCGAACTGCGCTGCTATCGCCGAAATGACTTGGGGGGCAGCAAAGGGCGAGAGCGACTTCCTGTATTTCAAGCTTGATGTCGGGGTTGGCGGCGCCGTGGTTGTCAACGGTCATGTCTTGCGCGGGGTAGCAGGAGGTGCTGGTGAAGTGGGCCACATGGTTCACGATGCTGAGGGGCCGCTATGTCGATGTGGTAACCGTGGTTGCGTCGAGATGTATGCTGGCTGGGACGCCGTCATCGGACCCGCGAAGAGTCGATTTGGACCTGAGGTGTCGTTTGAGAAGATAGCCTTCCTTGCGCTGGACGGAGACATCGGTTGCAAGCGCCTGATAGAGGATGTCGCCGTAGTGGCTGGCCGAGCGCTTGCGAACGCTTGCGCTGTGATAAACCCACCGCTCGTGGTGCTCGGCGGTCGTCAGATCGCCGCAGGCGAAATTCTTATCGATGCTTTGCGAGCGAGCTTCGCACGCTACGCCCACATAAAGCCATATGAAGTTGAGGAGGGTTCGATCACGCGCATCATCCCAGGCGCTTTCAGCAACAATCGCGACACCGCTTTGGGTGCTGTGGGTCTTGTGCTGCAGAACTATGGTCAGCTTATATAACTCGGCTTGGGAGGAGCGTTGTCCATTGAAAGGCCATTAGCTTCACACCAAGAGGCGCTCTGATTTCGGTGCGCCGCTTGGAGTGGTTGGCGCGCTAAATGCAGGCTGCAGTAAGCTCCAGCGAGCGCAAACGGGCATCATGGTCGTAAACATCCGTGACCGTAATCAGTTTATGCCCGTTGACGATGACACTGAGCGTGGCGGTCATTTGTCGATCATGTGCGTGGTGAAATGCGCGCATGGCGTGGACCGCCTTGTGCAACATACTTATCCGGAAAGGGCGTCGGCGGTGATATCGAGCGACCGAAGGCGCTCTGGATGATTGTAGATATCGGTGACAATCACCAGTTCATCAGCCTGGGTCTCCGCGATGAGACCCGCCAATCCCTTTCTCACCGTTTCCTTGCTGCCGATGATCGATCTCGCGAGCATCCTTTTTACCTGGGCTTTTTCGGTCGACGTCCAGTAGCTCTCTATGTCATCGATTGGTGGCTGGCTCACGTCGCGAATACCTCTAAAGATGCCAGTAAAGGACATCTGCTGTGTAGTGGCCAGACGTCTTGCTTCGTCATCGGTGGAGGCTGCAATAATGTTCACTCCCACCGCAGTGTAGGGTTTGCTCAGCTGCTCAGACGGCTCAAACCGTGCCCTGTAGATTTCAAGAGCGGTCAACAGGTATTCGGGTGCAAAATGCGACGCGAACGCGTAAGGCAGGCCGAGTTGTGCCGCAAGCATTGCGCCGAAGTTACTGGAGCCCAGTATCCAGAGCGGCACTTCTGTACCTGCCGCCGGGATCGCTCGGATACGCTGATCGGGACCTGCAGGGGCAAGAAATGCTTGCAGTTCGAGAACGTCTTGTGGAAAGTTGTCAGAGGAATCCGGCGCCCGCCGGAGGGCTCGGAGAGTCAACTGATCGGTTCCAGGTGCTCTTCCAACGCCAAGGTCAATGCGATCCGGAAAGAGCCTTGCCAATGTGCCGAATTGTTCGGCAATCACATAAGGAGCGTGGTTGGGGAGCATGATGCCGCCCGCACCAACGCGGATTGTTGACGTACCTGCAGCGATATGGCCGATGACGATCGCGGTTGCCGCGCTCGCAATGCCCGCCATGTTGTGATGCTCTGCAACCCAAAAGCGCTGGAAACCAAGCTTCTCAGCATGCTGAGCGAGTGCCCTCGCGTTGTCCATGGCGATCCGAGCGTCTGTGTCACGGGTGACGCGTACAAGGTCGAGAATCGAAAGCTTCGTCATTGGACGTCCCGGTCATTTCGCAAAGATGCGGTGGTTCGTAGCTTGGCGTCTACGCTTATCAATCCAGCGCCCGATGTCACAAAGTAGAGGAACACGAAGCAATATACGGCGGCCGCGTAACCCCCATTTTCGGTGGGAAAAAAGCTTTTGGAGAAATGGGCGACGAAATATGCAACTGCCATCTCTCCACTGAGAATGAAAGCTACAACTCGAGTTTGAAACCCTATCAGAAACAAGAAACCCAGTATCAATTCGATAACGCCGGCTACCCATGCGAGTGAACCCATCGGTGGCGTGAATGGGCCGGGATGAAAGTGGAAAACCTTCGCCAACCCAAATGAAAATATCACCAGACCAAGTGCAATGCGGAGAAGGCTCAGGAGGTAGGGTTGCAAGTTCGAAATTTGCTTCATGATATCTTCCTTAGGTGCCTGCGAGTGAGATATGGGGGCAGGAGTTCGGTCCAGTTGGGCCAGGCACGACGCGCTCAAACCGGCCCGCGACAACAAGGTCATCCATGTTGACTTTAAATGACTCCACAGTCATTTAAAGTCAACATCCGTTATGTCGGAGGAGTCATTGTGAGCGGACAAACAAATGTGAAGGCGAGGACGAGGGGTCCGAGCCTGGAAAAAACAGCGGAGACCAGAAGCAAGATAATCAACGCGGCGCTCACTGTTTTTATCGAAAAAGGATATGCCAACACGTCGGTCGCCGACATTGCCGGGAGCGCTGGCATCGCGAAAGGGACGCCGTACAGGTACTTTCCGACGAAAGAGCAGTTGTTCGAGGGAATTCTTGAAGACGTCGTCGTTGCGGCAGTTGCAGACATTTACAACCGTTCACCCTCCGACGACGAAACGGTTGAAGTCTTTCTCAGGCGACTTGTACTTCCGTTCATGAGAGATTTCGAAACCTCAGGACGCGCGGCAATCGCGAGGCTGGTTATTTCCGATGGTGCGGGTTTCCCGACGTTGGTCAATACCTACAGAACGAAGGTGTACGAGCCAATCATCGATTTGATCAAACGATGCGCGGCTACTGCGATCGAGCGCGGCGAACTGAAAAATCGCGCATTGGCTGACTGTCCGTATCTATTAGTTGCGCCGCTATGGATTGGGATCGTTCATAACGCAGTTCTCAACCCTGGCAATCGGTTGGACATGGGAGCCATGTTCGAAACCCAGCTCGACCTTATCTTCAATTCGTAGCATTTGACCACTGGCTCCAGCCTCGCGAGTGATGGTGGCGGATTGGCGCAGGCGACCGGCAAGGAACTCTGGAAAGGTGCATTGCCCGTTGGCGGTCAGACCGCACTGATGACACACGTCTCGCCTGAAAACGAACGTCAGTTTGTCGTCATATCGGCCGGTGGTGCTCGTCAGTCTTCTCGGCGCGGGGACTACGTGATCGCATACGCTCTGCCAAACTGAAAAACAAAAGCCCGGTGACGTTCGCCACCGAGCCCTTTTTGGGAGGCAGTATATGAGATCGTTACCGGCTCGCGCCGGTCACTTTATGACGAGCGGATCGCAAAGATAAGCCGAGGCGACTTCAGCCGTCTCGATCAGAGCATTGTGCAGGTCGGTCCCGGGATAAAACGCTTCCTTCGCCGCTGCTGGAGATTTAAACCAACAGACGAAAATTGCATCCGGAGCTACTGGCTCGGACCAAAGGCGAGGGCGTGAGTGACTACTTGTCACTTCGTTCACCGACGTCTCTAAACTGGACAAGGCCTTTGATGCGGAACTCAGTTTTTCGGTAACCTCGTCGGCGTCCAGCCCGCCCCGAACCTTGATGGGAATCATAACCTTCGTCCCACCGTGATCGTGAGGCCCGACAGTCTCGACGATATTCAGGGACCATCCCTTCAAAAAAAGAAGCTCGTCATCAGGAATGCTGACCGCGCCGGTCTCAGACGCCTGAGCCACCTTCATGGTTTCTGCGTCAGTGAAGTAAAGTTCGACGATGCCGTCTACGCTGAAGGCCCGAGCCTCGGGGATTGTTAGCAATTCTTCGTTGACGCGATTCTGAACGTATTTGCAAACACCCGGCAAGGACAAAGCGAGCTGGGCGTGATTTCCCGCCCAGTGTAATCGAAAAGCCGCCCTGTCTAAATCTTCGCGCTTTGCCAGCAATGTCATGCGCTTCAGCATCATGTAACCTCGTATGACAATTAAATCAGCGTTCGCTCTCTGCAGTGCGCATAACCCCAGGCGCCTGATCGCACATGTTCCACGACGTTGGGAGCCATGCGCAGGTGAACCTGCTGCGGCCTTCTTCAGCCGCAGCAGAACGTTGGGCTTAGTTGAATACCGCCTTCAGCTTCTCTTCTGAAAGCGTAGAGGATAGGTCAGCATCTGGCGGAGCGGAACGCAGGCAACGCGGTGGCTTGCCAGCTTCGGTGTCGGCGTAAATGTAAGGGACGATGACAGTCGGCTCCTTGCTTTCGGTGCCTTCGAAGGCTGCTACGCCAGCTCTTGCTGCGAAGCGCACCATGGATGTCGCACCATCGACGGAGAAGTGCTTCCAGGCTTTGCCAGCGGCCTTTAGGTCTTCATACTTGCAACCAATTTCGTTGATGCCGTTGATGGTTGCTTGGGGCGGGATCGGCAAACCAGCCTGCTCGTACGCCTTGATCCCAGCAATCGTGGCCATCCCCGAATCCGATACAATCGCGTCGATCTGGGGATACTTGGCGATGAGGCCGGTCACAGCCCGCTGCGCGTCTGCAGGGTTCCAGTTGGTTACGATGTAGTTCTCGTCCAGCATCTTGATGTCGGGATACTTTTCGAGCCCTATCTTTAGGCCTTTAAGAAATTCCGTTGAGGACGTTGCACCCGGCGTGCCGCCGAGCAGGACGATGTTACCCTTGCCATTGAGGGTTTTGTTCACCCAGTCGGCCCAAAGCTTACCGATATAGGCCTGATCCTGGTAGACGTTCACGCTGAAGTCGACGCCCGGCGAGCCAGAGATCTTCGAATAATAAGGAACGACGATAGTCGACCCACCATTAAACGCGCTCCGGTAGGCAGGCAAGGCGGCATCGCCGTAGTCGGTAAACGTCACCAACACATTCACACCCATCGAGGCCATGCTGTTCAGGTCGCCGTTGTATTTCTGCTGATCGCCCAGCGAGTCGGCGTACAAGACCTTGGTGACGTTGGGGCATTTGCCAAGCTCGTCTTCGAATTCCGCGCGAGCGATCTTTCGCCAAGTATCTGCGCCGTATCCGTCCACCAGCGCGACTGTCATCGGCTTGGTTCCGCACAACGGCTTGATATCTGCTCCTGCGTTAGAGAGGACGGTATCAGCAGCCTTGGCAGGCACGCTGCTGACGGAAGCCATAAGCGCTGCAAGAATTGCCGATGTGGCACCAAGTTGTCCGATGATTTTCATTGCTCTCCTCCAATTCGCGATGGGCTTATGCGCAAGCATCTTCGTGATGCCGCTATCTCTCTCCCAGCTAAAACATAAGCAGAAAAATTCGCTAATGCAAAGCTTATTCGTTATAAGTAAACATTTTCAAATTGGAGCTGCTGCGGAAATTGGACGCGGGAGTGCGGCAGCGTGCAAGCTGCACCCTGTCGCAAGGCGATAACAATCGAACGTAACAGTCAGCGATGAATCAGCAACTGTTGCTCCGGGACATTCTAACTGTCGATGTCACGATCTGTATCGTGGGTAGTCGACGTAACCTTTGTTGCCACCACCATAGAACGTATTCCGACTGGGCACCGTAAGCGGCCACTCGTTCTCCAGCCGCTCGACCAAATCAGGATTTGCGATGAAAGGCTTGCCAATTGCAATCAAGTCCAAGAGGCCTGTTTCCAAAGCCTTTTCTCCCATTTCCTTATTGAATCCGCCAGCCGCCATGAGGACGCCTTTATACGTCTCACGCAGTACATGTAGCTGGTCGCCAGGGATGCCCTCGCCGCCGATTGTGTGTTGATCACTCAAATGAAGGTAAGCAAGCTTGCGGGAGTTCAACTCCTTTAGGAAGGTTAGCCAGGTCTGTGCTTCGTCGGGGTAAGCGGCCATGTCATGCAAGCGACCAAAAGGAGAGATCCGCAGGCCTACGCGACGCGCGCCGATTGCGTCAGATACTGCATCGATCACTTCAAGAGGAAAGCGAAGGCGGCTTTCCAATGAGCCACCGTACTTATCGGTGCGCGTGTTCACTGAAGCGTTGATAAACTGGTCGAGCAGATACCCGTTCGCACCATGTATTTCTACTCCATCAAAACCGGCCTCGACGGCGTTTTGTGCCGCTTGAGCGAAGTCGTTCACCACTCTTCCAATCTCGTCGATGGTCAGCGAGCGGGGATCGCTGCAGGAAACCTGTCCTGGAGCACCATTTTCGTCATAAGCGAAAGAGTTGGAGGTTTCAGCCGTGATAGCGGTAGGCGCAACCGGAGGAAGTCCACCTGGCTGCAAGGAAACGTGCGAAATTCTTCCAACGTGCCAAATCTGAGAGAAAATTTTGCCGCCTGCCTTGTGAACGCCCTCCGTCACCCGCTTCCACCCATCAATCTGGGCCCGGTTGTAGATGCCTGGCGTATAAAGGTATCCGCGCCCCTCTGAAGAGATCGGCGTTCCTTCGGTGATGATGAGACCGGCGCTTGCGCGCTGGGTGTAGTAGAGGGCAGTGGATGGATCGGGGGCATCTTTCAGTGCCCGTGACCGGGTCATGGGTGCCATGACAATACGGTTGGCAAGGGACAAACCCGACAGATCGTATGATTGAAACAGCTTTGCCATCGAAGGCTTCTCCTTGTGGTACGCCTAAAATGCGGAAACACCATCGGCGATGATCGAACGCGCCCGCTGTTGTAGTGAATTCGGGTAGCTAGAGCGCCTCAACGCACATGGCGATGCCCATCCCACCACCGATGCAGAGGGTAGCCAGGCCCTTCCGAGCGGACCGCCGTCTCATCTCAAACAAAAGAGTATTTAGGATGCGAGCGCCCGATGCTCCGATCGGGTGGCCGATGGCAATCGCTCCACCATTGACGTTGACTTTCGAAGGATCCAAACCAAGTTCTTTGGTCACTGCACACGCCTGGGAAGCAAAGGCCTCGTTGGCCTCCACCAAGTCAAGATCATGTGCCGACCAACCCGCCCTTTCTAATGCATTTCGCGAGGCGGGGATTGGTCCTGTACCCATTACTTGCGGATCGACACCAGCAGTCGCCCACGACGCAATCCGCGCTAGAGGCTGGATGCCACGGCGAGAGGCTTCTGCCTCGCTCATCAGCAAGGTAGCCGCAGCCCCATCGTTGAGTCCCGAGGCATTGCCAGCGGTAACAGTGCCGCCCTTATCGAACGCTGGACGCAGTTTAGCCATGGCATCCAATGTCGCGCCGCGCCGGATATATTCATCTGCGTCTACAGTGACGTCGCCCTTTCGTCCCTTTACCAGGAATGGAACGATTTCATCCTTGAACCTTCCGGCTGTCTGCGCGGCTTCCGCCTTGATCTGGGAAGCAAGAGCGAATTGGTCCTGATCTTCCCGAGAAATCTGCCACCGACGCGCAACGTTCTCGCCGGTAATCCCCATGTGGTAGCCATAGAAAGCGTCTGTGAGGCCGTCCTTGACCATGGAGTCGATCAAGTTCATGTCGCCCACTTTCGTCCCGGATCGCAAATGAGCGACATGAGGAGCGAGCGACATGGACTCTTGTCCGCCAGCCACGATCACTCTGGCATCGCCGATGGCAATTTGCTGCATGCCGAGCGCTACGGCCCGAAGCCCCGAGCCGCAGACCTGATTGACGCTCCAGGCAGTCGCGGCTTGAGGAACACCAGCTTTCATCGCCGCCTGTCGGACTGGATTTTGACCTTGTCCGGCTTGCAGCACTTGGCCCAGAATGACTTCATCGACTTCACTGACGTCTACATTCGCTCTTTCAAGGACAGCTTGGATCACTGCCGCCCCAAGCTCGTGGGCTGGGACATTCGCGAACGCGCCATTGAAGCTTCCGACCGCTGTTCGCGCCGCGCTGGCAAGGACGATAGATGCGCTGGTCAATTTATCAGCTCCTTCTCACTGGACTATAGTTGCTTCGGTCGCTTGGATGAGGTCGTCTTTTGACACCCCGTCGGCAAGTTCGACGATCTTCAACCCACCCTCAACGACATCGAGCACACCAAGGTTTGTGATGATGCGATCGACCACGGCCTTGCCTGTTAGAGGCAATGTGCATTCACGCAGAACCTTGCTCTCACCATGCTTGGAGGTGTGATCCATGACCACTACGACCCGGCCGACCCCTGCAACCAGATCCATCGCTCCGCCCATGCCCTTGACGAGTTTGCCGGGGATCATCCAATTGGCCAGATCGCCGTTTTCTGCGACCTCCATCGCCCCAAGGATCGCCATCGCAATCTTGCCGCCCCTGATCATGGCGAAGCTTGTCGCGCTGTCGAAATAGCTGGTGTGGGGTAGCGCAGTGATGGTCTGCTTTCCGGCGTTGATGAGGTCAGCGTCCTCCTCTCCCTCGAATGGGAACGGCCCCATGCCTAACATTCCGTTTTCCGATTGAAGGGTGACCGACATACCTTCCGGAATGTAGTTCGAGACCAGGGTCGGGATACCAATCCCGAGATTTACATACCAGCCGTCCTGGAGTTCCTTCGCTGCCCGGGCAGCCATCTGATTGCGGTCCCACATTGGGCGTTCTCCTCTAAGCTCTCTTCCGAACGGTGCGCTGCTCGATGCGCTTTTCATGTTCGCCCTGGACCAAGCGATGGACGTAGATGCCGGGAAGGTGAATCTCGTCCGGGTCAAGGCTGCCAGGCGGCACGATCTCTTCGACCTCAGCGACGCAGACGCGGCCACTGGTGGCGGCCGATGGATTGAAGTTGCGAGCGGTCTTGCGGAAAATAAGGTTGCCGGACGTGTCGGCCTTCCAAGCTTTCACGATCGATACGTCCGCGACGATTCCACGCTCCAGTATGTAGGTCTGTCCGTCGAAATCCTTGTGCTCTTTGCCTTCGGCGATCACGGTTCCGACGCCAGTTTTCGTATAGAAGCCAGGAATACCAGCGCCGCCTGCTCGCAAACGTTCTGCGAGGGTACCTTGGGGATTGAATTCAAGTTCAAGTTCGCCGCTCAGATACTGACGCATGAATTCCGCATTCTCGCCGACGTAAGAGGACATCATCTTCTTGACTTGGCGGGTCTCAAGCAAAATCCCGAGACCAAATCCGTCGACGCCCGCATTGTTTGATGCGATCGTAAGTTCCTTGACCCCAGCTGTTCGGATTGCGCCGATAAGAAGCTCGGGGATGCCGCACAGCCCAAAACCTCCGGCTGCGATTGTCATGCCGTCGAAAAGCAATCCCTCTAGAGCCGCTTCAGCCCTGCTGTAGACCTTTTGCACTTGGTAGCCTCCGTGTTGGTGACGACCGGCCAGTGCCACGGCTTCGGCGAACGGAGGCCGTGACGCTGCCGAAAA
Organism: Rhizobium sp. 2YAF20; assembly: GCF_052114685.1. Classification (NCBI taxonomy): domain Bacteria; kingdom Pseudomonadati; phylum Pseudomonadota; class Alphaproteobacteria; order Hyphomicrobiales; family Rhizobiaceae; genus Rhizobium; species Rhizobium sp. 2YAF20. The sequence goes on from NZ_JBFRFF010000016.1 coordinate 21,359, forward strand.
TCAGCTGTTGGCGCCGGACATATGTCGCGCGGCGATGTATCCAAAGGTGATCGCCGGACCGAGTGTGATGCCACCGCCGGGGTAGTTCCCACCCATGATGCTCGCGGCGTCATTGCCAGCGGCGTAAAGACCGGCGATCGGCCGACCGTCGCCATTAAGGACCTGAGCGTTCTCGTTGGTTTTCAATCCGGCGAAGGTGCCGAGATCGCCCACGTAGAGACGCACAGCATAGTACGGGCTCTTTTCAATGGGCTGAACGCAAGGATTGGGCTTCACGTTCGGGTCGCCTAGTGAGCGGTTATAAGACGTCGAACCCTTATTGAATTCGGGGTCTTCGCCCTTCCTTGCATGCTTATTGAACTCTTCCACTGTCCGTTCAAGCTGGTCCGCGTCGGCACCCAACTGGTCGGCCAAATCCCGCAATGTCTTGCCCCGAATCAAGTAACCGTTGTCGATCTGCTTTTGGAACGGGACGGGAGCAGGCTTTGCATAGCCAAGCCCATACTTTCGGAACGCTTTGTGATCTGCGATGAACCAGGCAGCCAGTTCGCCCCCTTCCTCCTCGCAGCGCTTCACCATCGCCTGGCAGAAGTCGTGGTAGGAGTTTGCTTCGTTCACGAAACGACGTCCCGAACGAGTGATGGCGATGACGCCAGGCTTCGAGCGGTCAACGAAGTGGGGGAACGTTCCAAGAGTTCCATCTGGGCGTCGCGGACGCGAAATCGGAACCCAAGCTGCGGGATGGGGAAGATCGGTAACGACCTGAGCGCCCACTTTCTCGCCAAGACGAAGGCCATCGCCCGTGTTGCCGGGGGGAGCAGGGGAAACGTGTTCATGGCCAGTCGGCGCATGGGGCATCAGTTCCTTGCGACGAACCGGGTCCTGCGGGAAGCCACCGGCTGCCAACACGACGCCCTTTGCAGCGTACACCTCGTACTGGCCATCGGGTGCATCGACTTTGGCGCCGAGCACACGACCGTGGTCATCGGTTATCAGCCCACTTACAGGGCTTGAGGTCCAGATGGGGACATTCATGTCGAAACAAGATTTCACCAAGCGAGCGACAAGCGCATTGCCATTGACCAAGCGCATCGGGCGACCGTGGAAGACCTTGTCTCTGACGAACTTCGCCAGAAGCTTCGCCACATAGAACATCGATATCGGCGAGCGGGTGACGTTGAAGAAGTGTAGCAGCTCCTTGCCCGAGCCGATCATCATGCCAAGGAGGGTAATCTCCCAGAGCGGCGGACGGAGACGGCTGATCTCTTTCCCGAGTTCCCGTCCGTCAAAAGGCTGAGCTACAATCGATCTACCGCCTGGCATGCCGCCTGGGGCGTCGGGATGATAGTCGGCAAACGTCGGGCCAAGGTCAAACTTGAGCGCGGTATTCTGTTCGAAGAAATCGACCGCTTTCGGACCAGCCTCCAGGAAGGCGTCGATCCTTGGCGCATCGAAATACTTACCGGTTTCCCCCTGAAGATAGGTCCGCGCCTTTTCAGCGCTATCGATGACGCCAGCACGCTTTGCCGGGGCATTCCCAGGAATCCACATCCAGCCGCCTGAACGAGCGGTGGTTCCACCGAAGACAGGTTCTTTTTCTACAACGAGCACTTTAAGGCGGCGATGGGCAGCAGCCACGGCGCTCGCAAGGCCACCGGCCCCTGATCCAACGACCAGTACGTCACAGTCATAACGTTTCATAGATCTTCCTCTTTCGTCGCGGCACGAGGCCGCTACCGACCGGCGGGGGGGCGGCCGATCGAAATGGCCTGAAATTTCAAATTGTGAACACCATTGGCAGCCCACCCTCTTCGAAAGGCCGCTGACAAAAGTTCGCCTGCACCAAGCTCTCGCAAAGCACCGAGGCGCGGTTTTGGTGGCCGCTGAGCGGCGAGTATCTTGAGTGACAGGTCGTCGAAGCCATCAAACATCGGTCCTCGCGGAACGCTCGGTGGACTCGTTGATGTACATTGGCAGCAGCGCGAGAGCGCCGACGCAGTCAAGATACATGGTTGGTCCTCCCTGGCGCACGGTCTCGACCGTGCCGTCCTCTGTCGTCAGCGACGCACTCCCAACGCACTGACAGTTACATAGGCTAAAACAGCTCGCCTTTGGCCCTACATTCTTTGATAACGAACCGATTTGTCAATAGGAAATTTCTTCGGCGTGCTTTGCTATGTTGACCGGTGTCGCCAGCTGAGTATTAAGTGTGAGGCGCTGGGACGGAGCAAGCCGAGGAAAGATGAGGGATTTCTATGGGTAAGAGTGAGGGGCGGGGCATTCAGTCAATCGACATCGGGGGACGACTGCTTTCCGCTCTGGTAAGCGCGGATGGCCCGATGATGCTTCGTGACCTGGCGGCGGTGGCGGATCTCCCGCCGGCACAGGCTCATGCTTACATTTCAAGTTTCCGTCGGCTTGACCTCATCGAGCAGGATGGTGCGACTGGCCGGTATCAACTGGGTCCCCTCGCTCTCCAGCTCGGGTTGGCACGTATTTCGAGTTTCGGGCCGCTGCGTGCGGCTCGGGATGCCGTAGTCGAGCTGGAATCCGAGCTTGGCTTGATGGTTGCGCTCGTTGTATGGGGCTTAAGCGCTCCAACTGCTGTACAGGTTCGCATCGGAAATTATCCCCTAAACGTCAACCTGCGGCCAGGGATGGCCCTTCCGGTGCTTGGTTCAGCCGCCGGGCGCGTGTTCGCAGCTCTCGGCAGACCCGATGGCATCGATGAGATAATCGCCGCAGAATTCGCCGAGGCGGCCGGAGGGAAGGCCCCATCGAAATCAACGAGGAAGGCCTTCGAGTCTGAACTCGAAGGTATTCGAGAGAAAGGCTACGCGATTACAACAAGCGAACCGGTTCCCGATGTAGATACGATTGCGGCACCGATACTTGGCCCCGACGGTGAGGTTCTGGCGATCGTTATGGTCGTCGGTAATTCTCAGAATCTGGATCTGAAGCCCGATGGACTTCCGACCCGCTTGCTGCTGGCCAAGACTGAAGCTCTTTCTGGTGAAAAGCGATGAAGGACAAACCACAGCAGCGAAATGGTACAGATGCGCGTGGCGTGCAGTCGGTGGAGGTTGGTCTTAACATCCTGCTTCCGTTCCTGACTGCCCCGGGGCCGCTCAAGCTGCGGGAGGTCGCCGAAAGGGCAGGTGTCCCTCCGACAAAAGCGCACGCGTACATGGTGAGTTTTCGCCGGATGGGCCTTGTTGAACAAGATGAAAAGAGCGGCCGCTATCGCCTCGGTCCGTACGCGCTTCAACTCGCGATTGGGCGAATGCGAAGCTTCGATGCCATGAAGTCGGCGGCGACGGCCGTTGAGGCACTGTCAGAAGAAACGCGGCTGACTGTTGCAGTTTCCGTTTGGGGTTCTTTTGGGCCTACCGTTGTCCAGATCCGCAAGGGTGTCGATCAAAACTACATAAACACGAATGTGGGGACGGTCTATTCTGTCTCGGGGACGGCGGCGGGTATGGTTTTCGCTGCATACATGCCGGAACCCGCTATCAAAGCCGCGATCCGTGCCGAGGTGCGTGAGGCTGGAAAGACGCTCCGCGTCGGTAAGACCCGTGCGTATAACGATATTGTCGAAGAAATCGACAACATTCGGCGACAGGGTTTTGCCACCATCTTCCCGCGCCCGGTTCCAGGCATTGCTGCCATCGGCGCGCCCGTGTTCGACTATACCGGTCAGATCCAAATGGCGGTAACCCTGATCGGTACGGAAACCCATCTCGACATTGACCCCTCAGGTCCAACGGTCAAGAAGCTTCTGGCTGTCACGCACAGGCTGTCGTTCGAGCATGGACACGTCGATCCAACAAGTTAGGCCGTGTTTTTGAACTCAACTTGTTGATGTTGATGGGAGTCGGTCGTCCAGCGGCTCACGATCCCTCGTATCTAATTTCTGCCGACGATGGCCCTCTCGTTATTCGAATATGCGTTATTGACATATTAGTTTGCTTTAGGCAAATCTTTGCCAGCCGGTCGGAACAACTGTTCTGGCCATTCGAGGCATGGGAGATGCCTCAATCCAAGAGGAGTTTTAAAATGATCGTTCGCTTCGGCCTGCTGACGCGGCGCCATGATCTGTCTTCGGAAGCGTTTTCCACGTACTGGCGCGCATCGCATGCAGATGTCGTCAGGGCGCAGATGCCGGACCTGCACGGGTATCTTCAAAACTACGTTGTCGACCGGTCCCAAAAGGGTATCGAGTACAAGCGGGGGTCCGTTGAGGTGGACGGAATGGCGCAGCTGTTCTTCCCGTCGCTAGTCGATACTCGAAAGTTCTCCGACGAAAAGATCCTCAAGGCTCTGAAGGAAGACGAAGACCAATTCCTGGGCGGAATCACCATCCTGACGACTTTGCAAAACGTTGTTGCCATGCCGCCGACCACCGGCAAATTCGCAAAGCGGATGTCATTCATTCGCAAGCGTCCGGAAATCTCAATGGAGAAATTCCAGGATGAATGGTTCAACAGCCATTCCTTCCTGGTCAAGCGACTTCCCGGTCTGCTTGGGTATCGCCAAAACATCGTGATCGACCGCATCGCGGACCGGTTCAATCCTGCTTCCCACGCGCTCGAGGTTCCTATCGACGGAGTGGTCGAGCTTTGGTTCGAGAGCGGCGAAGCGACCGAAAACGCGTTCCTGTCGCCGAGCGGCGTCACAGCAATGTCGCACGCGAAGGAGTTCATCAGCGAGGTTTCGACTTACATGGTCGATGTAACAGAGATCATCCCGGAACCCTCGTTCTAAATCCTTCTCTACGTCGAAACGGCTGCTCGCCGCGTGAAGCGGCGGGGAGTCTGTTGTCTCCAGAAACGAGGTCCATGGGTTGAATTGGCTGTCTTACTCAGTTGCCGCCGTGGCGGTTATTATACTCGGCCTTTCCAAAGGCGGGTTCGCAGGCGTGGGGATGATAAGCACGCCGCTTTTGGCTCTCGTTGTAGGACCAGTCAATGCTGCCGGGTTCATATTTCCTGTCCTCATAATCCAGGATGCTGTGGCAGTCTGGATGTACAAACGCGAATGGAGCCGTAGGATCGTTGCTACGATGGTCCCCGGCGCGGCGGTGGGAGTGCTCGCGGGCTACCAGTTGGCGTCTACGGTTCCCGAATGGATCGTGGAGATAGCGCTCGGCGGTATATCTCTGATCTTCGGTTGCCGTCAGCTTTTCCTTATGCTTCGTTCTCAGAACCCAGTAGGCCGTCCACCGGCGATTGCTCTCGGGGTGGTGAGCGGCGTGGCGTCCGGATTCACCAGTATGATAGCTCACTCCGGAACGCCGCCGTTCCAGCTGTACGCTATGCCGCAGAAGCTGGGTCGGGATATGTATATCGGAACGAGCGTTGTGTTCTTTGCTACGCTCAATTGGATGAAGTTTCCTGCGTTTGCAATGCTTGGTCAACTGAACAGGGAGCATCTAACGTCTGCACTCATCTTCGCGCCAATTGCTATTTTCTCAAGCTGGCTAGGTGTTCGGCTCGTTCAGCGGGTTGATGTGGCGCGTTTCAATCTAATCATAACGCTCATCCTGATCGGCGTCAGTTTGGCTTTGATCGCGCAGGGTAGCTTGGCGTCATTGGTATGTCGTCGGTCCCGACTAGCACCCTCCATTTCGACCGGCTGTTTGTCAAAAGGTTCCTCGCCTGCAGAGTACCTTTCTCGACGAGATCTACTGACTGCTGAGCACCCGGAGTTCGAGAACGACTTGTTTCTTCCCGCCCTAATCTGTGATCGCTTTTCGTCTGCGAGCAAAAGGGATCCGCTCTTTGAGACTAAGTTGGATCTGACAACCATCAAGTCTCTGCCGCGCCAGTATCTGCTATGCCGGCGGCACAATGGTCAGGCGTTGCCCGCAGCGAGCTTTGAGATCGCGTTGACGTCAACGTAATCGCGCCAGGAGACGATGTAGTCGACTCCGATTTAAAAGATACCCATCAGGGTCACTCGCCCGATTTCGCTGCGGTCAGCGCGTTCGAAAATGTCGAGCCGCTCCGTGAGCACACGATTGCCATCTGTAGCGATGGCAAGCATCTCGATGCGAACCGTTGCGATGCCCATAGACTTGTCGGCCTCGTCGATCATTCCGACAGCTTCGTCGATGCCGGTTGCGCATGAAATCCCAACGTTTTCCCAAACGGTATCGGAGGTGAACCAGCGCCGCACCGCAGGCCTTCCGCCATCCTCGAAGATCGCTACGGCCGTCGTTCTACGATTATCACCAGCCAACTTCCCGTGTCAGCCTGGCACGATTTTATCGGCCATCCAACCTACGCTGACGCCATTCTGGATCGCCTCGTTCACAACGCCCATCGCATCGATCTATCCGGCGATAGCCTGCGACGAAATCAGCCGCGAAAATCTTGACTCCCAACCACGATAGACTGAAAACAAGCCAGACCAGCAGGACCCCAGCCTCAAGGGGGCGAGATCATCCCGGAATCCGGGGGCGCAATCATCTCGGAACAAAGGGGCGGCTTCATCGGAATCGGCACAGATCGGCTGAACCGGCGTTTTCAGCGACGCGGTCCGCCCTGGGTGTCATTTGTGAAAGGAATCTGGTTCATACGTTTGTTTTTGACTATGCCTGATGGTCCTGATTTATTGCCTGATCCCGTCAGCACCTTGATCTTTTCAGGCAACTGGTCCTCAATGGGACGATGGATAACCTCGATGAAATACGCTCTCTGGCGATCCGACATGCGGGAGCTAAATATCCCGGCATGTCGCGGCTGAGCATTTACAAGGTCACCGAACCGACCGAGCTGAATGCCTAGTCTATGTCCCGATGGCGTTCATTGTCCTGCAGGGAACCAAGCGGACAATTATCGGGGATAAGCTGTTCGAGTACGGCCCCGGCCAAACCATGGTCGTTGCTGCCGAAATTGCCGCCATGGGCCAGATCGTCGAGGCATCGCCGGACATGCCATTCCTGGCGATCAATCTCGATCTTGATCCTGCCGTCATAATGAACGTGGTGCTGTACCTGTCCGAGACCCCCGAACTGCAGATGCAGCCCGGGTTTGCTTTCAGCATGGCCAATGCCGAGCTGATTGGTGCGTGGCAAAGATTGCTAGGAATGTATGAGCGGCCAAAGGAAATTCCGGTGATGGCGCTTCACCTGGAGCATGAACTCATGTTCCGGCTGATGCTGACCCCGCACGCTGAGATGTTGCGTCAGATCGCCGGCGTCGAGTCACGCCTGTCGCATGTTCGACAGGCAATGGCGTGGATACGTGAACACTACGCGGAGCAACTCAGTGTCGAAGATATGGCCGCTATTGCAGGCATGAGCGAGTCAGTGTTTCACCGACGTTTTAAAGCGGTGACGGCTCTAAGCCCACTACAGTACCAAAAGCACATACGGCAGCAGGAGGCCCGCCGCCGGTTGATCGCCAAGCAGACCGATGCAGCTTCGGTCGCATTTGCTATGGGTTACAAAAGCACATCGCAGTTTAGCCGTGAATACAAGCATCTTTTCGGCGAACCACCGCGTCGTGACGCCGAGAGGGTCTCGACCAGGGTCAAAGGTAGCCTGTAGAGTTTCCCGCCTATTAAGTCGTCCATAATAGGTATCGATCTGATTGGCATGGCGCTGGCGCGATCCTGCCTTACCCATCGTGCGGCTGTCGAAACAGTGTTTGCAATGCTCGATCATTGATGCAATGGCGATGTTTGTGCCACCTCTTCTTCCTTTGTCATGACGATGAAGAAAAGCTACTGGTTTATCCGTTCGAGACAGACCATCCGAGATGGCGAACTGACAGTGAAGAGTGGGACACGATCTGTGAAGGCGTTGACCCGCAGCGAATTTTCTTCACTTTGCGAACGAGGGCCGCCAAATCGAGGCGGCCTTCGTAGGCTATGACGTTTTACTTCTGGAGCGCTTCCCACATTTCCTGGTCGCGCTCAGCTGTCCAAACGCGCGGCGTATCGATGCCGCGAGCTTCGTCGTAGGCTCGCGCAACGTTGAATGGCAGGCAGTGCTCATAGATCGCATAGTCGCTGAACTTGGAATCGCAAGCGGCGCGGCAAGCGTCCCACGCCTCCTTCAGGCTTCCGCCGCGCGAGGCCACCCGTTTGACTGGGGCGTAAGTGCTCTCCAGGAAGTCAATCGTGCTGTTGATCGCCTTGTTGACCATTTCGGGGCCAACAAGCGCGTCACCGCGTCCCGGCACGATAGCTCGCGGCTTGTATTCCGCAATGCGCTGCAGTGTCTGCGGCCAGTCCGTAAAGTGAGCATCACCGCAGTAGCACGCAGAGTGGTATTCAACGATATCCCCGGTAAACATAACTTCTTCGTCTGGAACCCAGATCACAGCATCGCCAGCCGTGTGAGACCGGCCTAAATGCATGATCTCGACCTTTCGCTTCCCAAGGTAGACCGTCATCTTCTTCGAGAAGGTCACGGTGGGCCATGTCAGACCTGGAATTTCTTCATGTCCTTCGAACAGACGGGGGAAGCGGCCGAATTCAGAAGCCCAGTCTTCAGCTCCACGCTCTTCCACCATTCCCCGCGCAACATCGGACATGATGATGTCGGTTTCACCGAATGCGGAGGCGCCGAGCACTCGGACAGCATGATAATGGGTCAGCACGACGTGGGTGACTGGCTTGTCCGTCACCGACCGAATGCATTCGACCACTTTCCTTGCCAGGCGGGGGGTTGCCTGAGCTTCGACGACCATAACGCTTTCATCGCCGATGATGACGCCTGAGTTGGGGTCGCCTTCGGCTGTGAAGGCATAGAGGCCTCTTCCGATCTCGGTGAAGGTTGTTTTCTTCTCCGTCAGATCGCCTTGCGATGCAAACTTCTTTTCCATGACTGTTTCTCCTTAAATTCCTGCGCTTTCGGCGACGGCTCTATCCTTCGACAAGACGATCCGCGACAATGCATCCGCTTGGGTGGCTGCGACAAGGCACTTGGCCTGACCGTTGATCTGGTCAGGCTAATATGCGCTTAAATCATTGAAGTTATATATTTTTCAACTGCTCTCACAGACTGATGCGCCAAGGACCGTAAATGTCAGAATAATCGCATTTGACAAATTGGTTCGCCTATAACAAACATACCCGTATGCTCGAAGAGGTCAAGCCTTGTCGGCGGACAGATCGGATCGGAGGAAGATATGAACGTGCTTTTGTACGATTATTGGAGATCTTCATCCTCCTATCGGGTACGGATCGCGCTCAATCTGGCAAATATCCCGTTCGAGAGCAGGAGTGTGAACCTGCTGGAGGGAAAACAGCGTGCGGCCGACTATCTTGAACTCAACCCGCAAGGTTTCGTGCCGACCCTGCTGATCGATGAACAGAAGTTCACTCAGTCACTGGCAATGCTCGAATACCTTGATGAAACGGGGGCGGTGAAACTTCTGCCGGGCGACCCGCAGGGTAGGGCACGGGTTCGTGCGCTTGCTTACGCGATATCGATGGACACTCATCCGATCTGCAACGTTTCGGTCGCCAAGCATGCCGTCGAGGCTTCCGCGGGCGCCATAACGACGCAAGCGTGGATGACCTTTTTTATCGAGCGGGGGCTGACCGCGTTTGAGGCGCTGCTTGATGAACCTGCGACAGGCGCTTTCTGTCACGGAGACCATGTTTCGCTCGCAGACCTATGCCTCGTGCCGCAGGTCTACAATGCGCTTCGCTGGGGCCTGGATGTTACCCGGTGGCCGCAAGTCAGTAGGATTTATGGTCACCTGGAAAAGATGCCAGAGGTTGCGGCTGCGCATCCAGACAATTTTAAGCCTTAGAAAATAATGGATCCTCTGGACCCGTCTGGTTAGATGTAGACCCAAGCCTTTAGAACGCCGAATTTCCTGATGCGACAAAGCTTTCTCGGGGGCGCGCGAAAGATCACTCCGCAAGCTCGCGATGCGATATTGACAAATCCGCTTGTTATACGCAAATTTCGATATGTGAGCGAAGGCTCTGCGTGTGTCAGTCTGATAACGCAGGACAGGGGGATTGTCTGAAGCCGCTTCGTTGATCCAAAGAGGAGGAAATGATGAATACCGCAAAAGCGCTTGCATCGATCGCGCTCATATCCGTGCTTTTGGCTGGCGCCGGCTGGGCCTCTGCTCAGAACGATAGACCATTTGCTCAAATAGATGTTGCTCCCAAGCGCGTGGGTAGCGCAGCAGATCTGCAGTCCATGGACAAGTTCTGTGGAACGAAGAAGATTCGCGTAGCCTATTCCGACGGATTCGGTGGCAATACGTGGCGCAAGATTTCGCGCGCCGAGCTTGAAGACGAAGCGTCGAAGTGCCCGAATATCACCGAGGTCGCATACGTCGACGCTCAAGGAAATCCGCAAAAGCAGATTTCGGACATCCAATCACTGGCCGCGCAGGGCTACGACGTGATCATCATCTTCGCTGACAGCGGCGAAGCTGTTTTGCGGGCAACCAAAGAAGCTACTCAAGCTGGTATCGCTGTCGTGCTTTGGCAGTCTGGTGTCGATTTCCCGGGCACCCCAGGGGTCGACTACCTTGTGAACGTCACCGCCAGCCAGTCAGACATGGGCGGCGTATGGATGAAGTGGATTGCCCAACGTCTGAACGGCAAGGGGAACGTGCTGGTTTACGGCGGAACGCCCGGCGCACCTCAAACGGCGGGACAGAAAGCAGGGCTTGAAAAGGTTGCAAAGGAATATCCCGATCTCAGGATTCTGGAGGATCCGATCGTGACAAACTGGGATCCAGCCCAGTACCAAAAGTTGACGCCCGCGCTCCTCGCCAAATATCCACAAATCGACGCCATCTATTCCGACTATGGAAACGGCGTTATGGGAGCCCTTCGCGCGTTCAAGGAGGCGGGTCGACCCATTCCAATCGTCACCTCGCAGGCAGCGAACGAGCTTTCGTGCTTCTGGAAGAAGGAGAAGGCCAACGAACCTCAGTTCCAAATTGGCACTGAATCGGCCTTCAACTGGATCATCCGCGTCGCCCTGCGCAAGGGTGTAGCTGCAGCCGAGGGCCTCAACAATACTGAGCCGTCGATCATCATGCCGACGATTGTCGAAGACAGTACGGACACCAAGATGCAACCGGTTTGCAGCTCAGACCTGCCGCCCGACATCGCTGCTGTTTCGACGCAGCTGTCGAAGGATCAGTTAAACAAGCTCCTGGCAAAGTAACACGATCAAATCCGACTGACCCTTGGCCGAGCTAACGTCGGCCAAGGCCGCCTTATACAATCGGAAAATCGGATAGAATGACGAAAGCTTTGAAGCGGCCGACGGTCCGCGCGATAACGGCCCTGGTGGTCCTGGTCATTGTTGGCGGACTGCTTGCGCCCAGCACAGTCACGATAGGCGTCTGGCAAGCGATGCTTCCATTCGTAGCAATTTTGGGTCTCGCGGGCCTTGGTCAGCATTTGGTGATCCAACAGCGGGGCTTTGACCTCTCCGTTGCTGGCGTCATATCACTCGCCGCCGTCATCGCAACGATGGCGCCTTCCAATTCGAGTGCCGGTGAAATTGTCCTCTTCCTGGTGCTCGCCCTGCTCGCTGGATTGGCCTCAGGTATATTGGCCGGATTTTTCGTCGCGGTGTTAGGTGTGGCACCCGTCGTGACGACGATCGGCGTCAACGCCCTTCTGTTGGGAGTAACAGTGAGGCTTACTGGGGGTGTGCCAGGTACCGCTCCTCTCAATCTCATCGCGTTTTCGACGGACCGGGTCGCTGGAGTTCCAGTCATCTTCTTGATTTTCTTGCTAGCCGTCGCAGTGATGGCTTTCATGTTGAATGCGAGCGTAATAGGGCGACGCTTTGTCGCCGTGGGCACAAACCCCCATGCGGCATCGATGCTTGCCATATCCGTCCGGGGCTATCAGCTTCTCACCTATGGGATTTCCGGAATTTTCTTTGCGATGGCTGGTGTGCTGCTTGCGGGATACCTGACGACCCCAACGGTGTTTTCCGGCAACCCGTACATGTTGACCACAGTTGCCGCATTCGTGGTGGGTGGAAACGCACTGTCAGGCGAGCGATCCAGCGTCATAGCAACTGCAATCGGCGTCGTATTTCTGACCTATCTCGACCAGTTGCTGGTGTCGCTGGGAATACCGCGATCAGTTCAGAATATCGTCCAAGCAATGATTGTGATTGCGGGTGTCGCTCTGCCTGAATTCGCCCGCAGGCTAAATCGCTAAGATTGTCACGGGGTATAGGATCATGAACAAGAATTCCCCTCCGGCGGTCGAGCTTTGTGCAATCAGCCGCGATTTCGGGACTGTAAAGGCGTTATCAAACGTCAGCTTGGCAGTACATGCCGGTGAAATTCTTTCGATCGTCGGAGAGAATGGCGCGGGCAAATCTACGCTCATAACCATCGCGGCAGGCGCACTTGCGCCGAGCGCTGGGGAACTTCGCGTCAATGGTTCGCTAGTCTCGCGGCCCTCCTCGGAAACGATGCGGAGGGCAGGAATTGCGGTCGCCTATCAGCATCCGGCACTACCACCCGATCTTACCGTCTTGGAATGCTTTTCGCTCGTCGCGGATGGGTTTGAAGGATATGTTGGCAGGCGAAAAGCTGCGGTTCTTCTATCTCGGATTGCGACACCTGCACTGCAGCCACACCCCAGCGAACTCATAAAGGACCTCAACATCGCGCAGCGCCACGTTGTCGAGATTGGCCGCGCGCTGGCTTCTGATCCCCGTGTTATCGTCTTTGACGAACCAACCGAACCCTTTCAGGAAGCCGATGTCCACCAGTTGTTCAAACTCATTCTGGAGCTGAAACAACAGGGAAAGGCAGTTGTCTATATTTCGCATCGACTGCAGGATGTAGCCCAGATTTCTGATCGCATCGCCGTTCTGCGCGATGGAAGGCTTGTCGCCGACAGGCCCGCGGAGGCTTTCAGTTCGAAGGAAGTTGTCGAACTTATCGTCGGGCACGCACTTGAACAGGCTTTCCCCGAGAAGACGCAAGCGCTGGATCACGATATAACCCCGGTGCTGCAGATCCGAGACTTGTCTGGAAGCGGGTTCTGGAAAGTATCGCTCGCTGCGCGAAGGGGCGAGATCGTTGGGGTTGTTGGCGTCGAAGGACAGGGGCAACGCGAGTTCATCCGTGCGTTGGCCGGGGCTGAGGTTTGGCGGTCCGGCGAAATCGAAATCGGCGGAAAGTCGTTAGCCAAATCCGGAAGAGCGGCTGCCCGCTCTGCAGGAATCGCATTCGTCCCGGATGATCGCCACCATGAGGGGCTTTTCCTGTCGCTATCAGTGCGAGAGAATTTTTCGATCGGGCTGGAGAAAAAGGTCGCGCATGGTGGTTTGATGATGCCCACGCTTGAACGGCAGGAGGCAGAGGCAGGGGTTCGGACGTTTCAGATCAAGACCGCCGATGTCGAAACTCCTGTTGGGCAGTTGTCCGGTGGAAATCAGCAGAAAGTTCTGATCGGAAGAGAAGTTGCCGACAAACCGCGCATTCTGATCGTCGATGAACCAACCAAGGGCGTCGATGTTGGAGCTCGTGCAGAAATTTATAGGCAACTCCGCAAGCTCGCGGACGAAGGGATACCAGTCTTCGTTTGCTCATCCGACGGCGTTGAATTGCAGGGACTTTGCGACCGCGTTTATGTGTTTGGCCGTGGTCAAGTCATTGCGGAGCTGGCAGGCGACGACGTAAACGATCACAACATCACTGCCGCCAATCTTGGCGCGACTGATGATCAAGGCGCACAGAGCGGCGAACCGTCGCGAGCGAGAGATGCGAAACGAACGAGTTTCCTGTCGGCAGGACTGTCATCAGTTTACATGCCTGTTCTTGTGCTGATGATCTTGATTGCAGTTGTCGGATTGGCAGCTTCATCTGCCAATCACCGTTTCTTAACTCCGTTCTCGCTGGGGCCGATTTTGTTGTTTGTCTCTGCACTGGGGATTGTTTCTCTAGCGCAACTTTGCACAATCTTGCTGGGCGAAATCGATCTTTCCGTTGGTCCACTGATCGGGTTCGTCGTCGTCTTGTCATCTTATCTGACGCCAGAAGGGGCGGGTCTCACCACGATCGGGCTGGGGCTCCTGACCGTCCTGTTGATAACGGCAGCGCTGGGATTGCTGCAGGGTGCAGTGATCGAGACCCTGGGGTTACCCTCAATGGTCGTTACGCTCGGGACATTTTTCGGTTTCCAGGGACTTTCGCTTCTCCTACGACCGCTGCCTGGTGGCACGATCAGCATCGTGCTTCACGATATCTTCTCCACTCGCGCCAGCTTTTTTCCAATTGCTCTTGGAATCCTGATTGTCGTCGTGCTCGGCCTGGAGTTTTTATTGTACCGCAGTCGTATCGGCCGATCTGTTCGCGCCAGTGGCTCCGATCCTGCATCTGCATTCAAGCTAGGTGTAAGTCGCGGGAAAATGACCTTGCTGATGTTCACGCTATCCGGACTGTTGGCTGGCATCGCGGGCTTGATGATAGCGGGTGAGATAGGGGTGGGGGTGCCTACCGCCGGTGTCGACTACACGCTGATGAGCATTACGTCGGTCGTGGTCGGCGGTGCAGCGATCTCTGGGGGAAGGGGGTCGTTTCTTGCCACAGCGTTCGGAGCGGCACTAATCCAGTTGATAATGAGCACAACCCCATTCCTCAGACTTGGGACGGAATGGAATTACTGGATTACTGGCGCCACTACACTTGTTGCTGCTGGCCTTTTCACGATGTCGCGAAAGCGCAGCTATGCAAGCGATGCCGTACCTTGAAATCAGCGGCTTGCCGCAACTGGTCTACTGGGATCGGGAAGTTGCAGAATTTTCAATGGTGAAAAGGGCCGAACTCAGCGATTCGGCGTCGACGGCGGGGTCGCCTGTGCGAGAAGGAACAACGATGGCTCGCTTCAACAGAGGCTTGCCATTTATCTCACGGATCAGGTCGTGACAATCGGAGGGCTACCCTTCTGCAAATTTTAAGGGCCAGTATTCTTCAGGAGCTTGACCGCGTACGATAGAGTTACGTGCGCTAGAGAGAACACCGTGGCCATCCGGCATTGAGCGCTCTTATCCAGTTCTTCCTGGCGGTACTGTGGAAGACGGATTGTGAATCCTGCTTTTCGCATGCACTAGCGAGCGCACAATCATGGGAGCGGGCGGTCGCCACGCTCCCATGATTTCAGCTCTCAATCGTCGGCACGCACTTGGCAGGGGCCGTCGCCTGCTACGGGTGCATCGTCCTTCCAAAAGGGAATCCCGGGATTATCGCTCGATGCCCAGCACTTGAATTGAGCAAGAGGAAGATTGAGCGACGAACTGTTTTGGGGGCCGAAGTAGAGAGTCGTGATGTTTCCTGCAAGTGATGCTGCCTGGGGGGCCGTCGGGAAGCAAGGATCAAGCCCAAGGGAAGGAGAGCATTTGTCGGTAGGCGTTTGCGTTGTAAGCGTGAGCCTGAGCTTGCTGCCCGGCGGGATAGATACGAACCGCGAGGAAACAGCAAAATCATACCTGCGGATCGACCCCGGAGCGATAGGCTTGTCGTCAAGATATCTGCCGTAGGGCCGGACCGGAATTCCGGCTGCATCCGACCAGGAACGTTCGGGATCATTTTCTGACAAACTTGCCAACAAAGTTCCAGAGGACACTTTTGTTACGCCACCATCAGGGTCGACGGCTTCGACCGTTGCGATCAGCTCGATGTTGGAGGTGTTGGATGAGGCGTAGATTGATGCGCTGATCGGCCCAGCAATCGTCGCTCCTTCGGTAAAGACAGGCGAGTCGTATTGGAGAACGCTTCCCGCACCAGGCTGAGCCCAGGTGATTGCATCTTTGGTGGTCGTATTGGGCAAGTTCTGTGACAGCGTCCGATCTGCAGATAGGTAATATCGCGTATAGTTGCTGACCGGCGGATAGACGCCCGTATTGAACCAGCGATTTGAAATCATTTCGTGGACGTGGATCGGCATCGAAGTCTGATCGATTCCGGTCTTCGCGCCCTTGAGCCAGGTGTCGTACCATTCCAGCGTGATCCGATCGTCGATGTTTTCGCAATGACCGCCCTGGCCCATAACGATGTGGATTTTGCCCGACGGTTTCTGATCTTTGCCCATTTTCTGAAAAACAGGACGCTTGCTGCTTGCATTCTGGAGATAGGTGTAAAGTTCGAGCGAACTCTGCGCGTAGATGTCGCCTTCATTGCTCCACAACAGGACGGGAAGTTCGGCGTCCGCAATCTTTTGGGCGAGGTTTCCAGCAGTTCGTAGATCCCAGAAGGTCCCATCATAGGCGCGTGCGCCGCCGGATGTAACCTCATCCAGGAAAGATTGACCGGATTTCGCCGTCTTGCCGCCCATTGCGCTTCCGATCACTCGCTGAAAGTTAAGGGTCTGGGTGGGGATGCCGCCAGCATAATAGGGTTCGCGATAAAGCTCAGCGCCCATGCAATAGGGCGCAAGCGCCTTTACCGGCGAATGTGGCCCGAGTTCAGCGGCGGTTAAAAACTGATTGATCCCAGCGTACGAGCCGCCGTTCAGGCCGACCACGCCATTTGAGTTTTCAAGCTGCGTGGCCGCCCATTTGACTAATTCGGCGCCATCTTTCGCTTCGTTCTCGTCGAAGAATCCAAACTCGCCGCCCGATGTAGTCGTGCCACGAATATAGGCTGTTACGAAGATATAGCCGCGCTTGACGAAATAGTCTCCGGCGGTGGGCTTGGTGTTCAAATACGGCGTTTGCGTCAGCAGGACCGGAAACGGACCATGAGCCTTTTCTCCCGTTGCAGGGTCGGTGGGATAAGAGATATCGGCATAAACCAGAGTTCCATCCCGCATTTTGACGGCCGTCTGCTTTTCGAGCTTTGAACCGTAAACCGCTTCACCTGGTGCCCATGTTCCTCCCGGCCAAGGGGTGGCCACCTCTGGCTTTGCTGTGTCATCCGCAATGGCCTCAATCGGACTATATAAATTCAAACTGAGAGCCATGGTCGCGGTGAACATCAGCGCGTGTATGAACTTAAATGGCATTGCCTGACTAGGTTTTCTCATGACAAATCCTCCTCTGTCGTTATCCTATGTGGTTGAACCCATTGGCATTCACGGGACGCAAAAACGCAGTCTCGCAAACCACTAGGCGGGCGAGTCCAATTGAAGTTTTTTGATTCCAGCTCAGTCGTAGCTGTGGGGCGCCATCTCGAAGTTTTTGAAATTAATCTCGTCGTGACCGAAGAAGACCCTTGCTCCCGTCAACTCAAGCAGCCGCTTGATCTTTCGAGTTGAAGCGTACCAGACATCTTGATTGCGCATGCCCCAGCCCGCAGGCTCGAAGGACTGAAGGTTTTCTTTGAGTGCACACTGGTCGTTCGTAAATAGGATCGGCCCCGAGTTCGGCAGGTTGAGCACTAGTCCCATCAAGCCGTTTGCGTGTCCGGGCCAGAGATGGAGTATCATCCCTTGGAAGATCTCGATGACTTCGCCAGCAAGGGGCTGCCAGTTGTGATCGAACGAAAGATAGTCCGGAAGATAGTTTCCGTAATCTTCCTTGGTGGCTACCGCATAGAACGCCTGCTTCAGTTCGATCTCGTGCACGTAAATGGGGACATTTGTTCCAGTAAAGTAATGTAGGCCGCCGCCATGGTCGAGGTGTAGGTGGCTGAGGACGATTGCCTTGACGTCTTTGATGTCGTGGCCCGTCAAGGCAATCGCCTGATCGAGGCGGTTCTCGTCCGCATACTCCACCCAAGGAAACGCATCGGCAAACTCGGGCCCCCAAGCCACGGCCGGATTTGGCGCTGAGCCGCAGTCATAGAGAACAAGTCCAACATCGGGATGTTCGATCAGCATCGCGAATGAATGCATCCGACGCAGCTCGTGGTCCGGCTTGCGGTTGGAGACGGTCGATGAATTTCTTCCCCGAAGAAACCAGGCAACGTCACCCTCTGTTGCGCCCAATCGCAGTATCCAGAGCTTCGTACCGACCGGGGCGGTGCGAGTCATTTCGTCTCCTTCCGGTATAGTTGTGACCGAGTGGAAGTAAATTGCTATATGCAAATGACTTTGTCTATAGCAACTTTCTCTCAAGGGCGAATCCTTTTGTTACAGCCCCTTCCCCTTGCAATCGCTGACTAATTTGCAGGTAGCGAGATTGTTGAAAATCCGTCGCAGCCGGAAGACATATATTCGTCTATTGCAAACGAGTTTGGTATGAGTTATCCAAAATCCATACCCGGCCCGAGGGCGCATAGATTTCCGGGCAGCTCGGAGGAACGGGCTTGGAGGAGAAATTCTGTCGACCTCGGAGGCGGGCGACAGATCGCAGGTCGCGACCGCGTTTACATCCCTTGTTCTCTCCAAGCTCAATCATTGGCCGCTACTCGACGGACGCGCACAAAAAGTGGAGGACTAAATGACATTCAGAAAAACGACTATTAAAGCCGCGCTCCTTGCGAGCGTCATGGGAGTAGGTTTCTCGGCTGCCGCTGAGGATATCAAAGTCGGTTGGAACGGCGACCTTTCAGCATCGCCATCGGCACTGAGCGGCCAGGCCGGTGTTCTCGGTATTCAAGCTGCGATCGAAGACATCAACGCTGCCGGCGGCCTGCTCGGCGAGAAGATGACCCTCGTCGTGCGAGACGACCTCTCGCAGCCACCCAAATCCATCCAAAACATGAGCGATCTGATCGATAGCGAGAAAGTCATTGCGACGTTTGGCACGACGAATTCCGGTAACGCGCTCGCTTGGAAGCATATCCCGAACAAACGGCAAAACCCGTCCATGGGCTGCATTGGGTCTGCGACGGATATTACCAAGCCGTTGCCCGGACAGGACAACTACATGTACCGCGTATCGATGGTGGATCGGTCTCAAGTGGCTGGTCTAATTGCTTACGTCAAAGCTCGTCCGGGCACGAAGAATGTCGGCTTCATGGTTGAGACGACAGGTTACGGGCAGGGGGCACTGAAAGATCTTCAGGCGCTCGCAGAAAAGAAGGGCGTGACGCCTGCCAACATCGAGAAGTTCGGCGTTGCCGACACGGACATGACCTCGCAGTTGGAGAAGCTGAAGGCCGCTGGTGTCGACACCGTCATCATCTGGGCACAGGGCACGCCGATTGCGCAGGTCCTTCGCAGCATGCAGAAGATCGATTACTGGCCAGTCACCCTTGCTTCGTGGGCTGCCGACAACGCGAGCTTCTACGACACAGCAGGGGCGACCCTCGCTGAAAAGCCGATCTTCATTCGCACGATCACTGAAGAGCGCACCCCTGCACAGCAGAAGCTCTTTGAGCGGCTGGAACCCAATTTGAAGTCGAAGAGCGCCTTCAGCTTCTCGGCACATTGCTATGACGCCACGATGCTTCTGGCTGCGGCGATCAAGCAGGCAAACAGCACCGAGGGCGCAAAGATCCATGCGGCTCTCGACGACCTGCAAACGCCGGTCGAAGGCATCATGAAGACTTACAACAAGCCCTTCACTGCTGACCAACATGATGCGCTGACAGCAGCGGACTACCGTTGGACCCATTGGCAGGGTGGTAAGCTCCTCCCCTACAAGGACGAAACCGTCTCCGCATTGAAACCAGCGGACTACGCCGAATAAGCAAGTCTTTTTAAAAACAGACAGCATTGGGAGCGGTCATGCTCGCGACTTACATTCAAGCCTTGGTCAGCGGCCTTGCGATTGGGGGCGTTTACGCCCTCATCGCCCTCAGCTTCAGCATCACCTATACCACGACAAAAACGATGAACTTTGCCCAGGGCGAGTTCCTCTCGTTTGGGGCATTCATCGGCGTGACCGCTCTCCTTCTGCTCTCGGGCCTTAGCAGTGACCTAACCGCCATTCCTGGCTCCGCTGTCCTTGGCTGGCGGTATCCGGTGGCAGCCGTCGCTGCGGTGGTTGCGGCCGGTGTCATGGGGATTCTGATTTTTCTGATCGCGGTTCGTCCCTTTGCCGGTAAGCGAGGCATGAACTGGGTAATGAGCACTATCGGGTTTGGTGTCATTCTCCAAAGCATTGGTCTTTCCATCTGGGGTCCGGCCCCTGTCGTGGTGCCGTCACCTTTCGGTGACGGCGTTGTTCGCATCGCAGGTGCGGGCGTCCGCCCGCAGGAAATCCTCGTGCTGGCAGCGGCGGTTGTCATCATGGTGGCTCTCGACCTCGTCTTGCGGCGGTCGAAGATTGGCAAAGCCATGATGGCGGTCGCCCACTCGCCCCAAACGGCGAGCCTCATGGGCATCAACGTGAGTGCCGTCATGATCGGGGCATTCGCATTGTCCAGTGCCCTGGCGGGACTTGCAGGCGTTCTGATTGCACCTATCGCCTCCGCGTCTCTCTTTATGGGGCTCGGTTTTGCCCTCAAAGCCTTTTCAGGTGCGATTATCGGCGGCCTGACTAACCCTCGCGGCTGCATTTATGGCGGCTTCATCCTTGGGGTTCTTGAGTCCGGTGTCGGTCTCTGGGAAGCCCAATGGCGGGAGATCGTTGTCTTCAGCCTGATTATCCTCGTGCTCGCTGTCCGCCCTCAGGGTCTCTTTGGCCACGCCGCAATCGATAAGGTTTGATTCATGCGCCATCTGATCGGAGCTATTTGCCTGGCAGCGCTTGTCGCAATCGCAGTCATGTTCATCGAAAACGAGTTCTATCTACGAACGATGTTTATGATTTGTGTTTACTTGCTCTGCGCGTCGGGCATGAACGTTCTGCTGGGCTATGCGGGACAGAAGTCACTGGGACAAGCCGGACTATTCGCTGCCGGGGCGTACACGGTCGCCCTTCTGACTACACTTTATGGCTTTGGCCCGTGGACCTCGCTGCTCATCGCTTGCGTTGTATCTGCGGTGTTCGGCGTATTCATCGCAGTCCCTTCATTAAGAGTGAAGGGACCAAGTCTGGCGATGGTCACGCTTGCTTTCGGGATCGTCATCGAGAAACTGGTTGCAGATGGGGCCGATATCTTTGGCGGCCCGATGGGGATCTATGCGATCCAGCCGCTCACAATCGGTGATGTGCCTTTCACCGCGCAGCAGTGGGTGTGGTTTGGGCTAGCACTGTGTCTCGTTACGCATCTTCTTTTGCGAAACCTGTTGAAAGGCCGTTTTGGTAGGGCATTCCTATCGCTCCAGGCAGATGAGATCGCTTCGGGAGCGGTCGGAGTTCCTGTCTACCAGTACAAGGTGCTGGCTTTCGTGATTGCTGCGGTCACCTGCGGGCTCGCTGGCGCGTTGGTTGCCCAGCAGAACCAGTACATCAACTCCGACTTCATCAACTTCAACCTTTCTGTCTTCATTCTGCTGCTTGTGCTTTTCGGTGGTAGCGGGTCGCTCTACGGGCCGCTGCTTGGCTCGGTGAGCCTGGTGATCATCGGGGCGGTTCTTGCCCGGTGGACGTGGATTGAACATTTCGTCAATGGTGCACTGCTCCTTTTTGCATTGTTCGCTATGCCGAGAGGGCTGGCCGGGGTGTTGCAGAGCATCCTTCCCAAAAAACAAGCCACTCCGGTCGCCACCGGTCCCGCTGCAACGGCGCCAAAGCTGACGCTCGGGGGCAAGGGTACAGTTTCGACGGGTGGCATCCTGATGACCGTTGATTCCCTTAACAAGGCATTCGGTGGTGTTATCCCGGCAAAGGATGTTTCAATTCGACTGACGGATGGTCATATCCACGCTCTGATCGGACCGAACGGCGCTGGAAAGAGCACGTTCATCAACATGCTAACGGGAGTTATTCGGGCGGATAGCGGCAGTATCAAGCTTCTGGAAGACGATATTACCAGTGACAAAGTGCACAAAATTTGCAGTCGCGGAATTGCGCGAACCTTCCAGAACCTTCGGCTCTTCCAAGATTTGTCGGTTCGGGAAAATGTTTTGCTTGGTCAGCATTCGCGTATGAAGAACGGCTTCTTCTCCTCGCTCCTAGGTTTGCCTAAAGCGCGGAGAGAGGAGGCCAAAGCGTCTCAGAAAGTCGAGGAAGTCCTTGCTTTCGCCGGTCTTACCCAGTTTGCCGATCTTCCTGCTGGAAGCCTGGCTTATGGACTGCAAAGACGCGTTGAGCTTGCCCGTGCGCTAGCTTCCGAACCGAAGCTGCTGTTGCTGGACGAACCGGCTGCAGGTCTCAATCCACAGGAGACTGCCGAACTTGGGCAATTACTTGTCCGTATTCGGGGCGAGGGCGTCACCATCCTACTGATTGAACATCACATGGATCTGGTGATGACCATTTCTGACCATGTGGTGGTCCTGGATTATGGCCAGAAAATCGCGGAAGGGGCGCCGGATATCGTCCAGTCCAACCCGCGCGTCATGGAAGCATATCTCGGCGCTGCCGTCGAAGCGGCTTAAGGAGCAGCCAATGTTAAAATTGGATAATGTCCATCTTGCATACGGTCCGATCACGGCAGTCCGAAGCGCATCGATCGAAGTGCGGGATGGCGAGGTCGTCGCAATCGTCGGCGGAAACGGCGCAGGCAAAAGCACCCTTCTGAAAGGGATAGCAGGTCTGATGCCGGTCCAGTCGGGGAAAATTGCCTTCGACGGCAACGACATCACTCAAGTGCCGCCGCACCTTCGGGTTTCCCGTGGTCTCGCCTTGTCACCGGAAGGTCGTCAGGTTTTTTCTGACCAGTCAGTCTACGACAATCTCAGTCTTGGCGCCTACTTTCGAGGACTTTCGAAAGCTCAGTTGGATGATGAAATCGAGAAGCAATTCGATCTCTTCCCGCGCCTACGCGAAAGGCGAAATCAGCTGTCGGTGACCCTATCTGGCGGCGAGCAGCAAATGCTCGCGATTGCCCGGGCGTTGATGAGCAAGCCGAAGCTGCTGCTGCTGGATGAACCATCACTGGGTCTGGCGCCCAAGATCATCCAGGAAATATTTGCGATCATCGTGTCCTTACGAAAGGCGGGCATCACCATCTTGCTCGTAGAGCAGATGGCGAATATGGCGCTTGCGATCGCCGACCGAGCTTATGTGCTGGAGACTGGAAATGTCACCATGTCGGGCACAGGACAGCAGCTCCTGCATGATCCGAAAGTCCGTGCAGCCTACCTTGGTGTGACGCACAACGCGGCTTAGTCCGAATATTGTGAGGGGTTGAGTGATCCCTCTAACTTTGAAAGCAGAAGAAGGAGCTTGTCAGCATCGGGACCAATCGACCGCAGAAGATTTTTCTCAAAGGCGACAGCTCTCGGAACGATGTCCTCATAGGCTCGCCGACCAGCCGTCGTAAGCGTTAGAATTTCTACTCGACGGTCTTCTTCGCTGCCTCTCCGGCGAAGCCAGCGACGGTCTTCGAGCGCCCGCACGGCCCGGCTGACCTTGGTCTTATGCATCGACGAGTGAAGGCCGATTTCGCGAGCGCCCATTTGTTCGAACTGGCCCAAAGTCGCGAGGACGCGCCATTCCGGAATAGTGAGGTCGTGGTGAGGGCCGTAGACCGTGCGGAACTCCCTCGAAACGGTCGAGGCAATTCGGTTAAGCCGGTAGGGAAGGAACTTTTCAAGATCGAGCATGGTCATCGTTGATAGTTACAAAATTGACAGTTACGTCTGTAACTGAATTAGGAGAAAATATCATGAATGTCCAGAACCCATCCTTCTCCGCAAAGAACAAAGCAGGCGTATCAGCTATTCAAGAGGGATACATGTCCGGCTTTGGAAACGGCTTTGAAACGGAAGCGCTGCCGGGTGCTCTTCCCCTTAGCCGTAATTCACCGCAGAAGGTTGCTTACGGCCTATACGCCGAGCAACTGAGCGGTTCGCCCTTCACGGCTCCCCGAACGACAAATGAGCGCTCTTGGCTCTATCGCATCCGTCCGACAGTTGCGAACTGGGGCAAGTTCGAGAAGGCTGACATCGGTCTCTGGCGAACCGCTCCGGCTCACGAGGTCGACTCCCCAATCGCTCCGATGCGCTGGGACCCGATCCCGCTGCCCGAAGAAAAACTCAGCTTCATCGAAGGTATTCGTACGATCACCACGGCAGGTGACGCTGGTAGCCAGGCAGGGATGGGCGCTCACGTCTACCTGGCGACCCGTTCGATGGAAGACGAATATTTCTATAACGCCGATGGCGAGATGCTCATCGTCCCGGAACATGGCAATCTCCGCTTCTGGACCGAGTTTGGCATCATCGACATAGAGCCCGGCGAAATCGCAATCATTCCGCGCGGCGTTAAGTTCCGCGCCGAGCTCGTCAACGGGCCTGCTCGCGGCTATTTCTGTGAAAACTATGGCGGTGCATTCAGTCTTCCCGAACGCGGACCTATTGGCGCCAACTGCCTTGCGAACCCGCGTGATTTCCTCACTCCGGTTGCGGCGTACGAAGACAAAGACGTTGCCTCCAAGCTCTATGTGAAGTGGTCTGGCAATCTCTGGGTCACCGCTATCGAGCACTCGCCGCTCGATGTGGTCGCTTGGCATGGTAACTATGCCCCTTACAAATATGACCTCCGCCGCTATTCGCCGGTTGGCCCAGTCCTCTATGACCATGCAGATCCGTCGATCTTCACAGTCCTGACGTCGCCGTCGGAAACACCGGGCACAGCGAATATCGACTTTGTCATTTTTCCGGAGCGCTGGCTGGTAGCGGAGAATACATTCCGCCCGCCGTGGTACCATATGAATGTCATGAGCGAGTTCATGGGTCTAATCTACGGTATCTATGACGCGAAGACCGGTGGCGGCTTCGTACCTGGCGGCATCTCGCTCCACAACACGATGTTGCCCCACGGGCCGGACATGGATGCTTTTGAGAAGGCAAGCAATGCGGACCTAAAGCCTCATAAACTCGAGGGCACGCTGGCTTTCATGTTCGAAACGCGATTCCCGCAGAAAGTGACCGCCTTTGCCGCCGAGACGCCGTCT
Source organism: Rhizobium sp. 2YAF20 (assembly GCF_052114685.1). Classification (NCBI taxonomy): domain Bacteria; kingdom Pseudomonadati; phylum Pseudomonadota; class Alphaproteobacteria; order Hyphomicrobiales; family Rhizobiaceae; genus Rhizobium; species Rhizobium sp. 2YAF20. The sequence goes on from NZ_JBFRFF010000016.1 coordinate 46,159, forward strand.
TTCCAAAAAGACTATGGGCAATATGGAGCAAGGCTGACGAAGCACTTCAACCCGAACCAGCGCTGAACAGATGACAAAAATTGACCATACGCATGACCCGAAGCTGAAGAGCTGGGTGGAATCCGCAAACGATAATTCGGATTTCCCGATCCAAAACTTGCCCTTCGGCATCTTCAGTTATGATGGGGCACGACCTAGAGGCGGCGTTAGGATCGGCGATAAGATCCTGGATATCTTCGCTGCTCTCACAGCTGGATTGTTTGCAGGCGATCTTTTTGAAGCCGCTGAAGCCGCTTCGCAGGAGACGTTGAACTCCTTCTTGGCCCTGGGCGAAGGTCCGCGCCGCGCTTTACGCAAGCGACTTTCGAAACTGCTCGCGGAGGGAGCGGAAGAAGCCAAGCGTGTGGCTCGTTGCCTGCACGATTGCGATAATGTGAAAATGCACGTTCCTACCAGGATCGGTGACTACACCGACTTCTACGTAGGTATCCATCATGCGATCAACGTCGGAAAGCTGTTCAGGCCCGACAATCCCTTGTTGCCGAACTATAAGTACGTTCCGATTGGATATCACGGCCGTGCCTCATCCATTCAGCCTTCTGGGACATCGATTAAAAGACCGATGGGACAAACGAAGGCACTTGACGCTGATGCGCCGTGGTTTGGACCCACACAGAGACTGGACTACGAGCTAGAGCTGGGAATCTGGATCGGCCAAGGTAATCCTCAGGGCGAGCCGATTTCCATATCTAAGGCCTCTGCCAGCGCAGCCGGCTTCTGCCTCCTGAACGACTGGTCGGCACGCGATATCCAGGCTTGGGAATACCAACCGCTTGGGCCATTCCTCTCAAAGAATTTTGGCAGCACGATCTCGCCCTGGATCATTACGCCCGAAGCTTTGGCTCCCTTCCAGATTCCGCAGCCCAAGCGTCCACCAGGAGATCCTGAGCCCCTTGCATATCTATTGGATGAACAGGACCAGCAATCCGGCGCCTTCGACATAGAGTTGGAAGTTCTGTTGCAAACGCCTGGACTGGCAAAGCAAGGCTTGCAGCCTCATCGGTTGTCTTTGTCGAATACTCGGCACATGTACTGGACAGTCGCGCAGATGATTGCTCATCACACTGTGAACGGCTGCAACCTGCAGCCCGGTGACTTCTTAGGAACAGGGACAATCTCCGCACCGGATCGCACCGGATTCGGGAGCATGCTTGAAACGACGGAAGGCGGAAAGCATCCAGTCGAATTGGCTTCCGGCGAGCAACGTGCCTTTCTTGAAGACGGTGATGAGGTGATCTTGCGAGCACGAGGACGTCGCGACGGTTATGTGACGATCGGCTTCGGCGAATGCCGAGCAACCATCACTCCAGCTCGGTAACACGAAGGTCACGTCGGTGCGCGGGCGCTCGATGAGGACGCGTACCATCGCTACTGATGAAACTAACAGGAACAAAGTCATGGCACATGTAGCCCTGATCGGCGCGTCTGGAAACGTTGGTTCACGCATATTGCGTGAGCTTGCCAATCGCGGGCACACGGTCACTGCAATTGCCCGAAACGTCGAGAAGATCGAGAACCTGAAGGGGGTGACAAAAGTTGCGGCAGACGTCTGTGACGTCGAAAAGCTCGGCGATCTTCTCAGGGGTCATGCCGCAGTCATCAGTGCAGTTAAGTTTGTGGCGAGCGATTGCCATAAGCTCGTCGCTGCGGTCAGCATTTCTGGTGTCCTTCGGTATATCGTTGTTGGTGGTGCTGGCAGTCTCGAAGTCGCTCCAGGCCAAAAGCTAGTCGATACTCAGTCTTTTCCCGAGGCTTTCAAGGCTGAGGCGAACAAAGGTGCGGATTTCCTAGCCTACCTGAAGGAGGTGGAGGACCTCGAGTGGACGTTCTTTTCGCCGTCAGCGAGGTTCGGGCCGGGCGAGCGAACGGGAAAGTTTCGCTTGGGCTCAGATCAGCTTCTCGTCGTTGACGGTGTTAGCAAAATCTCTTTTGAGGATTATGCCGTCGCGCTCGTCGACGAGCTGGAACGACCTAGGCACATACGGCAAAGGTTCACTGTTGGATACTGACGAAGGGTGCACAGCCGCGGCTGGAATTATGCTTCAGGATCGGCGGGCTCGGGCGGCTCTCATGCTTGCGCCATCTTCCGGTAAGGAGATCGGCGGCCGAACGAATCGCTGAGGTCACCGCACGTTCAGAATAAGGGTAGGCAAAAAATGCTTTCATCTGCTAACCGGAATTCGCTCAGAAGTTATTTTTCGCTATCGCGATGCAATACTAGGTTTCAGGCTTCTGTCTATGAGACGATTGTGATCTTCCACAAGTTTATTCGATCCGCCCCCTAGGTAGAGGCAGATCGGTTCCTTGGGTCTAGAGAGCGAGTTTAGGGCGATGAAGCGGCAGACCGGCGCAGGGCATCTCAACCAACTCGACTGCTGAATGCTCGACCTCGGTGACGATGGCAGTTGCCGTGTTGCCGATGAATGCGATGTTCGTGGCGCGCGACCCGTTTGTGGAGATCACATCGACGAGATTTCCATTGGTATCGAGAACCGAAATACCGCCCTCACCATAGACGGTGCAGTAGAGCCGACCATCAACGCCGAACGCCATACCGTCGGGGCCCGACCAATCCGGGTAGGTTCCATGCTGGTGCACGTTCCCGAAATATTGCCGTTTGGGGTCAGCTTGGGTGAGATCGTAGCGGTACACATTTCCGGTCAGGGTCTCATTGACATACAGCGTCCCATCCTCGTGAAAAGCGAGACCGTTCGCGAACATTAGTCCAGCATCGATGGTCCGCAGAACCTTGGCCGCGACAGGGTCAATTTCGAAGATGCATCCTTCGTAGTCAAAGGTACGATACGCCGGATCGTGAGAGGTGCCAGTGATAAATTTCGTGTCGAGAATGCCGGAATCTGTCAAATATAGAAGTCCGTTAGGACCGAAGCGAAGATCATTCGCCCAGAGAAAGCGCTTCGTGGGATGGGCGATTGTTCGAAGAATTTCGCCAGTCCGACCATAGCAGATGACCTCGCCGTGTCTTGCTTCTGCAACCCAAAGTCTATCCTCCCCGTCGATGGTCATGCCGTTCGGACGGCCGCCGACGTCAATCGTTGGGACGATTCCATCTTTGTAGCTCACACGCGAAACGCAGGCGCGTCCAGCGGCCATCTCGACCGCCCAGAAGCTTCCGTCTGACATTACCACCGGACCTTCGCCCTCGATAATGCCGGTGGCAATTACCTTGTTCATATCCTCACTCCTCCAGGGACATTTCGATTAGCGCTGTGGGATGACGACGAATTCACTAACTGCGAAGCAGCCGATAACTTCGATCTCTCTGTTCGATGAGAACACGGCGTCGGCCACCTCACTCACGGCTTCGGACGCGGTCCAAATCTCAAAGACCGCATCGACGACCTGGTTACCCGCCGCGATCGACTGATCGACGACGATGTCGCGAGCGATGATCGGGTTGATACGGTATTTCCAGCTTTGGCCCCGCTCAGTCATCAATGACCTGATGCGATTGATTGCGTCTTCAAGATCCGCCTCCTCGCAATGTAGGAGGTACAGGTGTTTGGAGGGCAAATCGGCACCGTCGCCGATGAAGACGGAATCGCCAGCCTGTTGGATCAGAAGAGTGACGTCGCTCAGGAAGCCGCGAAGATCGACAATACACGCCTCCTGTTCGGGAGAGGCCATCGACACTCTCATTGCTTCGACATCGTCAAAGTAGAGCTGCGAAATGCCATCAACGCGATGCAGTGCCGAACTCTCGCTTGCCTGTAGCCGCCTGAGTACATGGTTCTGCGAATACGCACGAAGGCCGTCGATCTTGACGACAAGCGGAGCATGAACGTTTCGCCAATGCTGTGTGAAGCTTTTAAAATCAACGCCGTCGCGGTTGCGGATCAAGCCGCTGCGAATAATCATGATCCATCCTTGGTGATGCTTGCCGAGCGTAGTGCCTTGGTCGAAAACTACGACGCGACGGCTCAATGCACCGTCGCGTAGTCCCAATTGTCGTTACTGTTGAATGGCCTTCTTCAGGGCATCAGCCGAAAGAAGCGAAGTGAAGTCTGCATCAGGCGGCAGGTTCTTGTCGCACTTCGGATTCTGGTTCTTGAAGCTGTCGACATAGGTCAGAGGAACAAGATCCGTCGTTTCATCCAGCTTTGTGCCCTCGAATGCAGCAAGGCCTCGGCGTAGCGCGAAGCGAACAATCGTAATCGTGCTGTCGAGCGACATGTACTGCCAGCCCTTGCCAGCGGCTTTATCATCCAGGTATTTGCAGTTGATATCGTTCTGGCTTGCGAGGACGGTCTGCGCCGGGACAGGAAGCCCGGCATCCTGGAATGCTTTGATCCCGGCTAGCGAGATTACGCCGTAGTCGGACATTACAACATCGATTTTCGGATACTTTGCAATCAGTCCCGCTACGACTTTCTGGGCGTCCGCCGGGTTCCAGTTGGTCGCGACATAGTTCTCGTCGAGAAGCTTGAGATCCGGGTAATTCTTCACCTCATCGCGAATGCCTTGCATGATCGCAGTCGAGGTCGCAGCGCCGGGGAAGCCGCCCAGGAAAACAACGTTGCCCGACTTGATGTTCGTGCCTGCCCAACGGGCCATTTCCCTACCGACTTCAGTCATTTCCTGATGGGGATTGGCCGTGTAATCGACGCCAGGAGTCCCCGTGAGTTTGGCGTTGTAAGGTACGACAACGGCGCCAGCCTGCATTGCTGTACGGTAGGCGGGGAGTGCGGCATCGCCGAAATCCGCGAATGTCATAATGATATCATAGCCCTGAGCTACAAAACTGTTGATGTCGCTGTTGTACTTTTGTGCGTCACCGCCCGCGTCAGAGTAAGCGATCTTATTGACGTTCGGGCAACGGCTCGCTTCGTCCTTCATCTCTTGGAATGCAATCTTCCGCCAGGTGTTTCCGCCGTAGCCATCGATCATGGCGAGGCTAGCCGGTTTGTCGCCGCAGATTTTGGAAATGTCGGCGCCTGTCCCGAGCTTCGCAAAGTCTGCCGCGAATAGGGGCCTTGCTAAGGCGGTAGCCAGCAGGCTTCCCATAAGTGCTAGACGAAAGAACACTGAAAATGTCATTTTAAACTCCTCCCAAGCGACGTCGATAAAGCCGCGTCGACCGTCGCGTTCGACTTGCGGCGCGTGAGCTTCGTCCTCCCGACGAGAGCTTTCCCGATATAAAACCGATCGTCTGAAAATTTGCTTTTATCTAACCGTTATGTCAATAGCGAATGAACGAACAGGATATCGAATCCGTCATATTGCATAAAAACCGTAATATAAACGATTGAAATCCGTGGTATTTCTCGTGTTCTGTTACGCCAAATTGTGAAGCTGGTCGGTTTCCTTAAACTGCCGCTGCGGAAAGCGAAAAGGTCGATTTCGCACGGACGTTTTCCCCGCGAAATCGACCTTCTCGCCCTTGGTCCGCCTTCGGCATCGACGACGTCAACCAAATTTCGGTGACACTGGTGAACGCTTAGGAATGTGTCTGCTTAAGGCAGAGTGTTCGGGGCACTCCTCGATTACGCAGGTGCTCAGCCCTTGGTGTATCCGCCGTCTACATCGAGTCTTGCACCTGTAATGCCCGTGGACAGGTCGGAGAGAAGATAGACAAAGGCGTCAGCGATTTCGGAAGGCTCGATGAAGCGGCCAATCGGCTGATCGTTCAGCCAGATATCGGCGATCTGCGGATTGGTGCGCTGAGTTTGTCGGACCATCGGGGTAGCGGTGTAGCCGGGCGCGACAGAATTCACGCGAATGCCTTCGCTTGCCCATTCGACACCGAGAAGGGCGGCGAGGTGAGCTGCTGCCGCCTTCGCCGCGCCATATGCGGCGGTTCGCTCCGGCCGAACGACCTTCGTGGCCGCGATCGAAGACGTGATAACGATCGAACCGCCCCGTCCACGCATCTGTCTGCCGAATGCGCGACAGCAATAGAAGACGCCATCAAGATTGACGGCGACGATTTTTCGCCAAGCCTCGTCGGGAAAGTCGAATGCCGAATGCATTTCGACATATCCAGCATTTGCGGCAAGCCCTTTAACTGGACCCAACTCCTTCTCGATCTGAGCGGCAATCCGATCAACCTCGGCGGAGTCGGTGACGTCCAGTCCGTAAGCGCGGACAGTCGCCTTGGTCTCGGCGCTCAGTTGGTCCGCCACCGCGCGGGCTCCCTCTGCGTTCACATCGGTGATCGCGACTTTAGCCCCGAGCTGTGCGAGCGCGGCGGCGATTTTTGCGCCGATCCCGCTTGCCCCACCCGTTACGACATACACGTTGCCTTCAATGCCCTTCATAAAACTGTAGTCCTTCGATTTCATTCAGATTTTATTTGGTCGGTCGCGGCGGTTTAGCCCGATGATTTTCACTTGCCCCGAAATAGCTCAGGGAGATATCGAACGGTGACCGCCAGAATAATGGCCAACGCCTGGACCAGAAGCTGGACGGCTGTGCCAGCGCCAAGGGCAAGAACCATCTGTCCCAGCTGAACCATGAACACAGCTGCCACGCCACTCGCGACAACACTACCTCGACCGCCGGTGAAGGGGGTTCCGCCAACGACAACGGCAGCGATGGCAGGGAGAAGGTAATCGTTGCCTGCGGTCTGCGAGGCGGAGCCGATGAACCCTGCGAAGAGAATTCCCGCCACCGCGAAACAGACCGCTGCAATTCCATAGGTGGCAACTTGGTAACGTAAGATCGGAACGCCTGCTGCGGTGGCCGCTGCGGGATTAGCCCCGACTGCCACAAACCGTCGGCCGAAGACTGTCCGGCGGGTAACGACGCTGATGAAAATGATAAATAGAAGCGCCAGAATGATCGTCATGGGCACGCCAAAAAGTGTCTGGTGCGAAAAAGCGGCCAGCTCACTTGGAGCGCTCATAGGGCTGCCGCCGGATATCGTGCGGATAGCTCCTAAAAGGATCGCATTCGTCGCTAGGGTGACAACAATCGGTGTGATGTTGACGCGCGATACGAGCAGCCCATTGAAAACGCCGAACACGTAGGCGAGAACAAGCGTGACGGGCGTCGCAATCAACAGCGAACCAGTGACAAACCCGAGCTTTGCAAAAACAAGGCCCGAAATCGTCATCATTCCTGCGAGAGACATGTCGAGACCCCGTTGCTGGATAACGATCGTCTGCCCGGCCGCCACGATCGCCAAGATACCCGCAAAAGGAAGCATCGAGTAGATAGAGGCAGCGCGGATCGTTCCAGGGGCGACCGCCGCGCTAACTGCAAAGAGCAAGGCAGTGCCAACCCAAATCCAGGCGAACTCGTTGGTCATCGCATTTCGAAGTTTCACGGCTAGTGCGTCCGAGTACGTCATCGTTGCCTTTTCTGAGACTATGCTACTCATGCCGCGATCACCTTCTGTCTGCTCTTCGAGTAGAGTGCCACTGCTGCAAGGATTAGGCCGCCCAGCAGGTAGGATTGCCATGCCTGGTCGAGACTGAGGAACGAGGTGACGGCGTTGATCTGAGTGATGAAAATCGCTCCGAGGAGGGCTCCGACGAATGAGCCTCGTCCGCCAAAGAGGCTAGCGCCGCCAATAACGACTGCAGCAATCGAGGAAAGCGTGTAGCCCAGGCCGGAGCGAGGATCGCCGATGCCGACCTGCTGCATCATTGTGATTGATGCGATACCGGCCATCACAGAGCAGCCGACGTAGGCAATAAAGCGAGTTCGGCGCGGGTTGACACCGGCTACGCGAGCCGCCTCGGGGCGAGACCCAAATCCTCGAATCGAGACGCCAATGGCTTTCCGATAAAGCGCCAGCTCGAACAGAAGTGCGACGACGATTGCGACTAGGAACGTTACAGGGACGAAACCGATCCGCGTTGCCAGGGTCGACAGGACAGTGCCGTCGATCATGCCACCAGGTACGGGTCGCAGGAGAAGCGCGACGGCCTGCACCGCCATGTAGGTTGAAAGCGTTGCGATCATCGGATGCAGCTTGATCGGGTCGACCAGGATCCAATTGACCACACCGACAAGTGCTGCAACGACTATGACAAGGCCCCAACCCATCGCCTGCGTTTCAATGGGCATGCCCTTGATGAGGAAAAACGAGGCAACCACCTGTGACAAGCCCATTAGCGGCCCGACTGACAAGTCGATACCCCCTACGAGCATCAAAAGCTGCTGCCCGTAGGCTACTAAGGCCAATGTGGCGACGAGGGTCATCATTCCGGCGAGACTTCGGGGGGATATATAGAACGGGTTCCAGAATGCAGCCGTCACGCCAAGGATCAGGATTGCTGCAGCAACCATCGCAAGCGGCGCCGCGTCGCCTGCAGCCCATTTCCAGATCGGGCTGCTTTGATGATAGGCCTTCTCCCGCTGGCTCGTTGATTTGAGGACCGCTGCGGTGATGTGATCTTCAGTCACCTTCTCGCCAGACAAGGTCTCGACGACCTGACCACGCGAGAAGATAGCCACCCGGTCGCTAAGCCCTGCAACTTCCTGGGCATCGGACGAGACGACAATCACCGCTACGCCCTTTGCGGCCGTGTCCCTAAGGACTTTGTAGATCTCGGCGCGAGCGCCGACGTCCACGCCTTGCGTTGGTTCATCGACGAGAAGAACGCTGGGATTGGTGGCTAGGACCGATGCCAGGACCACCTTTTGCTGGTTGCCGCCCGAAAGCGAACGAATTGGTGTCTCGATACCAGGTGTCTTCACCGCAAATCGCTTTACGGCATCTCGCGACCGGCGCTGTTCCGACCCCGGACTGACGAACCCGCCGATCAGATCTGCTGCGGGGCTTCGAGAAGAGAAGTTCTCCCGAACTGTCAGGTCTGCAAAGATACCTTCCCGATGGCGGTCTCCCGGCAGATAAGAGACGCCGGCGCCCATCGCATCCTTTGTCGATGAAAATATAAGGGATTTTCCCGAGATGGAGAGGGTTCCCCGTCCTTTAGCCAACCCGGCAAGCGCCCGCATGAACTCACGCTGGCCGTTAGCGTCGATGCCAGCAAGGCCCAGGATTTCGCCCTTGCTAACGCTCAATGTAACGTTCGAAAAACCAGGACCGGAAAAGTCACACACGTCAAGCACAGCGGGACCGATGTTGGTTCCTGCTTTCTCCGGGAAGGCACGGTCGAGCGATGTTCCTACGATAAGGGAGACGATCTGGTCTTCGGAAAGCGTGGAAGCGTCGTACGTGCCTTGGCCTTCACCATCCCGTAGAACCGTCAGCCGGTCGGCCACTGCTTGCACCTCGCGAATTCGGTGCGAAATGTAGATGACAGCCGCACCGCGAGCCGTCACTTCCCGAATTCGTACAAACAGTCTTTTAACGTCCTCAGCCGCCAGATGCTCGGTCGGTTCATCGAGAACGAGAACTTTTGGCTCGCAAGCGAGCGCCTTGACGATTTCAACGATGAACCGTTGCTCCGGATTGAGGGTAACGACGTGGGCCCTAACATTGATAGCGACGTCGGAACTCCACCGCTGCAGCAACTGACCCGCCCATTGCGACAGGTTTGAAAGAGACGGGCGCTTCGATTCCGGCAAGCCGAGATAGAGGTTCTCTCCTACGGTCAGGTCTGGCATCAGGGAAGGTTCCTGACGCACAATTGCCAATCCTAGATCGCGAGCGAGTTGGGGATCGCCACGCACTTCCCGAGCGGCAATCTTGATAATGCCCTGCTCAGCCAAAAGGGCGCCAGATGCAACCCCCATAAGCGTCGATTTACCGGCCCCATTTTCCCCGACGAGGCCATGTACTTCGCCCGCGCGGACGTCAAAGGTGATCTCGTGAAGTGCCCGCACTCCGGGGAAAATCTTGCAGACGCCAGACATTTCCAGAAGCAGTTCGTCTCGGGGAGCTACGACAGATATCGTCATCTTGCTGCCCGCCTCCGGTATTCGTGCTGAATAAGCGACGCGCATAGGTGCGCATGAGCAAAAGCTCGCGTCAGTGACACGCTGAATCCTCCTAGTGCGACGACCGCGCTTTGGCGTCGTCCTCCTCCTGCGGCGCACTCCTTTGCGCCACTGCCGTGGGGCGTGAAACCCCGACCCATATTCTTTGATAGCGAAGCGATTTGTCAATAAAATATTTCTGTAGAGAAGCGGCGGCTAATTTTCTACGGGCTGTTTCGCGCTTGAAAAGCCTGCTGTAAAAGCATTTTTTGACCTGTCGATGCGAGTTAAATCGGTTCGTGTGTCTTAATATACATTGCGTCCGCCAATTTCGTCAGAAAATGATGTCTCCAAAAAAAATTCGCATACAACGAAGTTATTCGCTATATGGGGATAAATCCATGCTGCATGCGAAGGTTTCGCTTACACACCCAAGGAGGAATTCATGCTACTGAAAGACCGTATTGCGTTTGTGACCGGAGCTGGTCAGGGGAACGGAGCTGCAATCGCACTGGGCCTAGCGGCTCAGGGTGCTCGGGTCATCGCAACGGATATTAACGGCGAAGCCGCTAAGCGGACAGCCAACGAGATCAAGAGGAAGGGCGGCGAAGCTTGGTCCTGGACGCTCGACGTCACCAACGCAGACGCCTGCTACGCAATCGCCAAGGAAGTTGAAGAGGTCGCCGGGCAGGTATCGATCCTCATAAACAATGCTGGGATTTGCCCTCGCAACACGATTGACAGCCCGGACGTCCGCAAATCCTGGGACGCGGCCCTGAGGGTCAACCTTGACGGCACGCTGAATGTTACCCTGGCATTCGTCCCAGCACTGCGGGCGACGAAGGGAACCATCATCAATATGGCTTCCATTGCATCTTTCGTGTCGACGGCAACTTCCATTAGCTATTCGACATCGAAGGGTGCTGTGAAAATGCTTACTCAAAACCTCGCCCAGGAGCTGGCGAAGGACGGTGTTCGCGTCAATTGCATCGCACCTGGCACGTTTAAGACACCGATGACAACTGCAACGACCAGTGACCCGCAGCGCTCGGAGAAGTTTCTCAATCGCATCCCGCTGGGACGCTTCGGTGAACCGGAAGAATTGGTGGGGCCCACCGTCTTCCTGGCGTCCGACATGTCCACGTACGTCACAGGTTCGACGTTGGTCGTCGATGGCGGCTATCTCGCCGTGTGAGATCCGTCTGATTCCGAGGGAGGGCCAGCCAAGCCCCTCCTCTGCGTTTCCTTATTGGGCGCCGTTTTTTCTCGAAGAGGGAATTGCGGGCGGAAGGATTGAGCGAAGCAACGCCAGTGCACCCGACACGGCGCAGACTAAGCAAACACCTGTCCAGCCAAACCATTCCCAAGCGACGCCTCCGATCGTCGCGCCAAGTGTCATGCCGATCATCGCGGCACTCATCAGCAATCCGTTGAGGCGGCTGCGTGCTTCGGGATCGATAGAGTTGACGATCGTCTGGTGCGAAACGAGACCTGCCATGACGCCGAGATCAAACAAGACGGTACCTGCGATCAGGACAGGAAGTGACGTTGGAAAAAGCAGCATCAATGCGAAAGCGAGGCAAACAAGTCCCGCGCCAATTCGAATTGCAACTGCCGGACCGCGACGGTCGGAAAGTCGTCCGAAGAGTGGCGCTGCTAATGCTCCCGCTGCGCCTGCCAAGCCAAACATGCCTGCCGCCGAAGCTCCCAGATTGAAGGTCGCTCCGGTGAGCATCACAGCAAGTACCGACCAGAACGCCCCCAGAGGCGCCGCCAGCAAGGCTTGGGTCAGGAGTGCCTTCCGTAGGCTTCCGTGTCGAATCAAAAGCACCCATAGGCTTCTTAGAAGATTGCCGTACGAACTGCGAAGCGTTGAAGGCTGTTCGGGTAGCCAGCGCCAAACCGCGATATTTACGAGCGCGACCAGTGCCGCCGCAGTTCCATAGATGGCACGCCAACCGAATGCGTCGCCAATGATGCCGCTGACGGTGCGCGACAAGAGGATGCCGCAAAGCAGACCCGTTGTGACGATTCCGATCGTGTGACCGCGATGCTGGTGGGTCGAGAGGTGAGCCGCCATCGGGACATAGTCTTGGCCAAGGCTTCCCAGAATGCCCAGAACAACGCTGGCGGAGAGCAGAACAGCAAACGTTGGCGCAATTGCAGCGACAACAAGTGCGGCTACGAGCAACGATGCCTTGATCAGAACCAGACGCTTGCGCTCAAAGAAATCGCCGAGTGGAGCCAACAACAGCATGCCAGTGGCATAACCGGCTTGGGTCAACGCTGGCAGTAGGATCGTCTGTTTCGAGGAAGAACCGAACGAGTGAGCAATGAGAGGGAGAACCGGCTGGTTGTAATAAACACTTGCGACACCGACGCCGGACCCGATGGCGAGAAGCATAATCAATGCTCCACTGACGTGCTCGGCTCTGTCCGCAGTGCGAGACGCACCAGAGCTGCTGGTCATTTGAATTTGTGCTGACATTTGTTTCTACCTTTTGCGTAACCTCCCTGCAGCCAAGTTATTGACGATTCGGCTAGCGTTAAAGTAGGCAATGATACAATCTGAGGAGACCTTATGTCGTCAATAGGAGATAGAGGTTGATCGCCGAGGACCATTTAAGAGGGATCGCGACCTTTGTCTGCGCAGCAGAAGCAGGCGGTTTTCACCCAAGCGGCAGTGCGGCTGGGAATATCAAAGTCCGGTGTGGCGAAGAGCGTGCTGCGGTTAGAAAACCGACTAGGCATTCGGCTTTTCAACAGGACGACCCGACGTTTCGCCTTAACTGCTGACGGGCAGGCGTTTTACGAAGCATGTGCCAAAGTCCTCGCCGACTTGGAGGGTGCACAAGACGCTCTGAGCACGAACGTCCTTCGACCGCGGGGAACGCTGAAGGTCGACTTGCCCGTAGTTTTCGGGCGGCGCTGGGTTCTGCCGATCCTGCTCGACATAGCGGACCGGTACCGTGAGCTATCGATGGAGGTCACTTTTACTGGTCGGCAGATCGATCCAATTGAAGAAGGCGTTGATCTCGTTCTCCGCATCGGAGATCTCGCCGACAGTTCCAGCCTAGTAGCTCGACTGCTCGGGATACAAAAATCGGTTTTGTGCGCCGCCCCTCATTACATTGATCGCTTTGGTCATCCGGAATCGATAACGGTTCTCAGCGATCATTCCTGCATCGTATTGGCTGGTAGTGGACAAGTGATGCAATGGATATTTGCCGACGAAGCAGGAGGATTCAGCCCATACCCGGTTTCCGGTCGCCTGATCTTCAATGATGCTGATGCAGTTTGCGAGGCCGCGCTAGCAGGGCAGGGCATCGCATTGCTGGCGACGTGGTTGATTGCTGATCATCTAAGAGATGGTCGCCTCGTCCCGATTCTTCCGAACGTCGAAACGCGTGGATTTCCGATCTATGCAATTTGGCCGCGTTCGCGTCTTACCGCTCCGAAGGTAAGGGTAGTCATTGATGAACTAGTCGCGCGATTTTATCCTCGGCCCCCTTGGAACCAAGACTAATTCCATAGTTGTCAACACAGAAAATCTCAGCAGCTGTGCCGCGTACGGCTTGAAGCCACCAAGGTAAATAATTGATACAGACAAATCTCTCAATGCGGTCGCCTATATCCAGCGTAACGAAGTCAAAAAGCGGGCGATTTGCTGGCCGCGCCGAAGAGTTTCGCCCCCGAGACATTGCCTTTCAGTGCCGCGGCGTCCGGTGCGCGGCAAGTCAGAGAACCAACGGCTCTTGCTGTTATGAGATCGCCCATATGTGCAAGACAACGAACGCGCGTTCACTGCAGTGAATGGCAGTAAGCTGCTGGCGATCACAATGCCATCCCCGTGATCGCCAAAACTTCAAAGCTTCGTCATTTGCCGGGGCCTAAAAGTTGGAATGACAGTCAGGCCTGCGGGCTGGGTAGACCACGCCGACTATGGTTTTGAGCTCGGACGTCCAGGGATATGGCTTAGGATTGACTTTGAGAAGCCGCCGTCGACGCAGAGGTCTTGACCGGTGATGTAACCCGCAAGTGGGCTTATCAGGAATTCAATTGCATTAGCAATGTCTCTTGGATCGCCGATCCTCGAAAGTGGGATCAGATCCTCTCTTGCCCGCTTGATCGCTGGGTCGGCGTATAGGTTTTCAGACATTGGGGTACGGGTCATCCCCGGAGAAACGATATTTACGCGAATGCCATCCGGCGCCCATTCTAAGGCGAGAGTCTGCGCAAGCATATTTAGCGCCGCTTTGGTTGGACTATATGCTCCTGATCCCGCATGGGGTATGTGCCCCGACATAGAAGATGTGAAGCATGCGGCGCCCCGGCTCTGCTTCAAATGCGGATAGCAATGTTTGGCCAGAAGCCATGCGCCGCGAGTGTTGATCTCGAACATCTTGTCCCATTCGGCAACGGACAGATTACAGATAGTACCAGGGCTTGCTACGCCGGCATTAGCAACGAGAGCGTCAAGACCGCCGAATTCCGATACCGCCGCCTCTACGAGGCTTGGGGCCACATCGACGTTACTCAAGTCGCCTGACAAGGCAATAGCATCGCCTCCCAAAGCGCGCACTGAACGTGCAACTTCCTCTTGCGGTTCGGATGAACCAAGCCCACACACGGCGATCTGGGCACGCTCGCCTCTTGATGCTGCGGCTTCTGCAATCCGGATGCAAGCCGCCGCGCCGATTCCGCGGCTTCCTCCACTCACTAAAACTCTCATAAATGCCTCTCCTATTGGACGGTCAAAAGATAATATGGAATTCGCTTCCAAATCGCAACACAGTTCTAAACGTTGCCATGTTCTAAGATTTGTTGCCAGGGTACTCATCTTGAGTGAGAGGTTGCCAGCTTTGGCGTGTGATCTGATCCACATTCAAACGGGGTTCGCATCGACCCCGTGGTATCCGCCTCTTTCAGGTAGTACCGCGGCTGACCGCTCACTCAATCACAGAAGTTGCGGAGAAATTCAGCATACGAAGAGGGATTGCGATATGGGGTTCATCACTCGATGTTCCAGCCCCTTTTTTTGAGTTCCTGCAGTCCCTTCTTGATCTCCAATAGCGGTTCTTCCTCGCGAATAATCTCGAGAACCACGCGGTCGATACTGAAAACTGAATCGATGGCGCGTCCCAGACCCTCAAAGTCTATGATCCCCGTACCGATGGGGTCGTGACCCCACACGTCCGTCCCCGTATCCGAGATATGCACGAGACCGATGTGCGTGTGATGCGATAGAAGACTGGCTACCGGATCCTCGCCTATATAGGCCGCGTTCGCGACGTCATAGACGATGCCCAGGTTTTCGCATTTGATCTCCTCGACGACACCGACCAGTTCACCGATAGTCGGCCTGAAGCAATATGGGGTATTCTCCATGAGCAGCCGCACGCCGGCTTGCTTCGCAACCGGCAGAAGCACGTCAAGACTTTCACGTAGCCAGTCAAGGGCTTGCGGGATCGTGGGGGAAATCATCGGGCGTCGCGTCCCTGGAGAGACTACAACGTCGGTTACGCCCCAGTCGACCGCAAGATGGATGACATCTCTGATATGGTCCGAGCTCTTGCGCCTCATGTTTGCGCCAGGGCTGGTGAGATTGATATCGTAACCGCCGGCGTTCAGCGACCTAACACTTGCCCCGTGGTCCTGCAGTTGCTTCCTCGCGTCCGATCGCAATCCTGTCGACATCTCGTCAGGCCAGCAGTGTGGGGAACTCACGGGAACTTCAAAGTCCTTAAAGCCATGTCGGATGAGTTCAGACATCGCCTCGATCGCAGTGGATTTCCAAAGATAGGAAAAGGTATTGATAATCATTGATGTCTCCCTGTCGCCTTAGCGTTACATCCGAGATGCGTTGATCGTGATTTTGTTCCGGTATCGCCGAACGGCCGCCGCAAGATTAAAGTCGAGATTTGGTTGATTGACTTGCAATCGCTCTACGCCCCGCAGCTGTCGCGGTATTCGCCCAAAATGCCCCGGGGGATAAGCATCATTTCGAACCTGGAACAACCCAGGCCAAAAAGGTGGTTTAGGGAATCGAGCGGAGTACCGGCTCGTGCACGAGTAGGTGTTCATAGTATAGGCGGCATTCACCTGCGTCACTTCTGGCTCCTCTTTTGGCAAGTTCGGGTGGGACCTAAGACAGCGCGAAATTTAGCAGAGCGTCTTCGCCTAGTTGGACGGACACGTCGCCCGGATCGGTAACTTCGAGTGCACCACAGAGGCTTCCCGTCGTGATAATCGAGCCTGCCCTGAGCGCTGCGGCAGGCCTGGATCGATTGTTCGCTTGATCGCAGAGCCAGGTAAGGGCGTCTTTCGTCGGATGCTGTGCAGCAGCATCAAAGGCAACTTGCTTGTTGAGCCAAATCTTAAGGGGGAAACTCGAACCGGACCTAAGGACTGCTAAGGGTAGGGCTGGCCCTCTTACATAGCCCATGTTTCCAAGGCGGTCTGCCAGAAAGGCCAGGAAGGAAACGCTGCCGCCTTCCGAAATGCCGCTCCAAACCAGTTCTGCGCCAAGGTAAACCTCGGCAATTGCGGCCTCGATGTCGGCCCGCTCGTAGGCCTTGTCCGTTCGAATAGGAAGATCCTGGCGAAGCTTCACCGCAATCTCCACCTCGATTTTCATACCTTTTCGCCAAGCGATTATCGGCTCGGGCGGATTGTCTAAGTATGGATGAAGTGGTGCGGCGACCGGGTCACCGTCGGGCGATTTGGCCACCTTCCAACCCGAGGCGTGTGCTCCTTCAAGCTTCAGCAATTGGCTCTGTACCTCAATTGCGTCCTGAAACGCTAAAGGCAATTTCACCAGCTGATCGGTCAGAATCTGGATTCCCTCACGACGCAGGCTGTAAAGTTGATGAGCCAGAGCAATTACATCAGGAGTAGCTAGTATTGGTGTCATGTTTGCCTCTTGAGTTCATTCGAACGGTGTCGCTTGAAAGATGACCGTTCAAAATCGTGCGCCCTTGACCGCACTGGAAAGCCGGCGCGCTCGGCAGAAAATTGCCATTCTTGAGCACGCGGTAGCCATTGCCGCGCCCTTTCAAAAGCAAAATCTGACCGCGACCGCTGCATGTTAGGACACATCCTTAATCCGCTCGCGAAACCTTGCTGTCCCTTGCTGAATATGGTCGAGCAGATCCATGACTGCCCAGTGACGCTCGGAAATGTCATAATCAGTGACGCGAGAATGGACGCTGTCAAAGGTGCCAAGACGGTTGTGCCAGACCTTTGCCAGACCCGGATAGCCCAGCGGCTCAGCCATCGCTGCTAGCGCTAGGAAGTTTTCAAGTTCGCGGCGCAGATCACTGTCTTCGGAAGCGTGCTTGTAAAGCCAGGCGTACAGGTCGGGGTGGATGTTAGTGAAAACGCCAGAAAAGCCTTGCGAACCGGCGCGCATAGCGGCTGCGGCGATGGCTGCATTGGCGTTGACGATCGCAAAGCCGGAATCGCCGGAGAGCGCGACGCGCCGCTTCACCGTTTCTAGGTCGCAGGAGACATCCTTCAGTGTTACGAAGCGGCCAGTGTCGCGGCACAGCTTGAACTCGTCGTCGCTCAAGAGACGGCGATAGGGAGCAGGGCATTCGTACAGACCGAGGGCCAAGTGGCTCGGGAGCCAACTCAATATGGCATCAAGGCTGGAACGAAATGCTTCGGTTCCCTCATTTCTTGTGTCGAGCCTGTTGCTCACCAGGACAAGCGCATCGATCCCCGTCTCGGCCATCGCCACCAGTTCGGCGCGCTGGTCATCACGGCTTTCGCTTATATGTCCTGATGAGATGACCGGTACGCGCCCGGCAGCCAACGAGACAACTTTTTTGGAAAGCTCAACTCGCTCTTCCAACGACAACTTCTGCATCTCGCTCGACTGGCAGACCGCGAAGAGGGTGTCTGCACCGTTGGCGATATACCACTCTACAAGTCGCTCGAGACCTTCCCAATCGATCCGGTCGTCCGGCGTGAAAGGAGTAAGCATAACGGGGACAATACCCCGGGCCTGGATCTTCATGACGTAACCTTTCGCTATCTCTTGAATGTTAAAGCGCAGTTCCTGCCGGCAAACCCGCAGCAAAACCTGCCATCAGGCGGATCTGCGCGAGCAGCATGTCATTCCCGTCGGACACCGTTGCACCGGCTGCCTTTGCGGCGCGCAAAAGGGTCGTCTGGCTGCTTAAGCTGGCGATATCAGCGATGAGCATTTCAGGCTGTATCGCTGCGGCTGGCATAGGGAATACTCTGTCTCCCTTGACGCCGATCGGAGATGCATTGACGACGATATCGTAGTCCCACCCGGCCGATCCATCGACCGCTCTTGCGCATTCTTCACCGCGGAAGGAATTGACCATAGTCTCGGTGAAAGCGACGGATTCAGCCGAGAGATCCATCAGATCGATTTTCCCTACGCCTTCTTCAGCTAGCGCAAAAGCGATCGCGCGACCTGCTCCGCCTGTTCCGACAATCAGCACACGGGCGCCGCGCAGTCGCGATTTCGCCTCTCCGAGTCCTTCAATGAAGCCCACACCATCAAAGAGCGCGCCATTCATCTGGCCGTCCTCTCCACGCTGGACGCAGTTGACGGCACCGACTGCCTTTGCTGTTGGCGTGAGGGTTGAACACCTCTTTGCGGCCGCGACTTTGTGAGGGATCGTGGTGCTGATACCGCAGAGGTTGGGAATGGCAGAGAAGATATCCCACGCCGCCCCGAAGTGTTCGGCGGATATCAGGAATGGCACTGCACAAATGTTCACTTCGGCAGCCGCAAAGATCGGGTTGATCAGACTCGGCGTTTGTACCTGGTGGATTGGATCGCCGAACACTGCGTAGATACGCGAGTTGCCGTCGAGGTTGGGTATATTCACTCGCATAGTTTCATTCCTTGCCGAACAGGCTGCGGCAACGATCGATCGCGATGTCCATGACCTCCGCTGGGTCGCGAGACCACCAGTCGGTGGAGAAGATCTCTACCTCGACCGCTCCTTCATATCCTGCGCCTCGCATCATCGAATGGATGCCGCGCAGGTCGATGATCCCATCACCCATCATGCCTCGATCGGTCAGGAGATGCCGCGTAGGGATCAGCCAGTCGTTGACATGAAAACCAAAGAGTCGGCCGGCCTTGCCCGCACGCTCGATTTCGGCTGCCAGTCGCTCGTCCCACCAGCAATGATAGACATCGACGACCACGCCGATGCCCGGTCCTAACGCTTCGCACAGACAATTTGCATGGGAGAGGCTGGCGATGACGGTGCGATCGCCGGTAAGCATGGGATGAAGTGGCTCAATGGCCAGCTTCACCCCAATCTTGCGTGCGCACTCGTGGACTTTGCCAACGAGATCCTCAATCCGTCGTCGTGCTGAACTCAAATCCTTTTCATTGTCTCGTAAGCCTCCCGTAAACAGGAAGACATGGTCAGCTTCAAATCTGGCGGCCCGCTCGAGCTCCGCCTCAGCCCGGTCAAGTGCGTCCGCCGCTAACGGCCCAACGCGATTATATCCTGAGACCGTCATCCCGAAATCATTCAAGACAGAAAGAGCGTCTGTCTCGCCGACCTTGGCGATTTCGTCTCCCCAGATGGAAACGGTCTGAAGTCCTCGCTCCGAGCAGAGCCGAAGAAAGGTCAACATATCTGCTCGCTCGCGCACTGTGGCGTGGTTGAAGACAATGTCTGTCATCGGCTCCTCTGAACGTTTGAATATCAATGTTTGTCGGACCGTGGCTGGGTCGCAGCCGCACTATCATGATCATGTTGTTCGTCTGGGAGGACGGATCTCTCATCTGTCCCCCAAGCACCTGATTTTGCTACCAAAACGTCCGCCTGTGGCGACGGTTTTCTGGCGTGAGCCATGGAGAAACATAGCCACGGTCAGCTTCCTCGATGAGCGCTCCCGGCGGAATAAGTTCGTCGATCTGGTCGAGTGTCGGCGCCTGAAGAATGGTGTCAAACCCAGCTTCCATGCCCTTGAACTGCTCGAGCGTGCGAGGCCCCAGGATCACGGAGGTCACCGCGGCATGCGCGAGCGGAAATGCCTGAGCCATGTGCATAAGGGACAAACCTGCCTTCGTCGCGATGCGTTCAAGTTCTGGAAGCAGTTCCAATTTGCGCCTGTTACCTTCGCGCTGCATATCGAAGCGTGTCTGTAGGATGGGGTAGTGCTGCCCCCATTGCCCTTTTACGCGCTCGGCCCTGGATCCTGACGGCGCTGAGCCATCCGCTTTGTACTTGCCGGTCAACCAGCCGCCGTTCAGAGGGCTCCAGGCGGTAAATCCCATACGGTAGTGTTGAACCGCGGGAAGGGTTTCTCTCTCTGCCGCGCGTTGAAAGATCGAATAGGGCGAGCTTTCATTGATGAACCGCGCCATCTTATTCAATCGGCTAACCGATTGAGTCTCTGCCAGGTACCAGCTCGGCAGGGTCGAGCAGCCGACATAGCGAACCTTACCTTGGGCCACAAGGTCGCTGAGAGCGCCCAGTGTTTCATCGAGATCCGTCTCAGGGTCGGGTCGATGCAATTGATAGAGATCAATATGATCAGTGTTCAGCCGTCGCAGGCTGTTTTCGACCTGCTTCATAATCCAGTAGCGCGACCCGCCCTGTTCGTTGCGTCCTTCACCAGCCGCCAGACGAAACTTGGTTGCGAGCACCACCTTGTCCCGACGGCCTTCAATCGCTTTGCCGACGATCTCTTCGGCCTCTCCATGGGAATAAGTGTCAGCAGTGTCGATGAAGTTGATGCCGCGGTCCAAGGCACAGTGCACGATGTCAATGCACTCTTTCTCGTCTGTATTTCCATCTGCTCCGTAGCTCATAGTGCCCAGCATGTATTCGCTGACCTGAACTCCAGTTCTCCCAAGGTAACGATATCTCATAGCCTATGCCTCTTCTTGAGCTCAAATGTAGCTCGGTCCGGATAGTGTTCGCGCCCGATGGCACAGGTATGCCATCTGCTTTTTCAGCCGCGGTAAGGCGAGAACTCGGGGCGGCCGAAACCACTGATTCTCGCGTCGACGTTTTGACGACGTTTCTGGATGGTCGTGTCGTGGCAGGGAGCTGGATGGAGGTGACCAAGCACTATCCATCCAGCGTCAAATCAAAGTTATGCTGCCTTACTGCGCCTTTGCGAGTGCATCGTCATACCGCTTGATCAGCTCATCGTAGGCATCTGCCGGCGATCCGTCTTTCAGGATCATTCTCTGAAAAGCTTCCCCCAAGATGGTGTGATACGTGGAGAGGATAGGGGTATAGGTCACCGTTTGGCCACGCTGGGCTACCAGATCAGCCCACTGCTTTTGATCCTTACCGGCGTCGGTCTGGAAGTATGGAGCGGTGTATGCCGATTTACGCGAGACCACTTCACCGCCCTCGGCCGCGAAAGCTTGCGCCTCCGGAGACACCATGAACTTTACGAATGTCCAAGCAGCATCCCGATTGGCGGTCTTCTTGTTGATCGCAATATTGTAGCTGTAGACCGTCTGTTTGTCGTTTGCCGTGTACCCCGGCGCCGGAGCCCAGGCCAGGTCATCACCGCCGCCTTGGTTCTTCACTGTCTTGAAGCGATAAAGGCCGAAGACCGCCATCGCTGCACTACCGGACCGGAGCGCGTCGTGCACTTCATTGAACCCCATCTGTGCGCTGCGCAGCGGTGTCACCTTGCACTTCGTGTAGAAATCTTTGATCGTTTGCGCCGCCTTGATGAACGACTCTTTTGAAAAGGCAATCTTGCCGTCAGGGGTGAAGTATTCACCGCCATTTCCGGGCAGCATTGTACTCAGGAAGAATTCTCCGAGGCTCTGGGCACCACCGAGGCCGCCCGTAGCGCCGAGCGGAACGGCGAACGGGATCGTATCCGACTGGCCGAATTTGGCGCCTGTTGCACACACTTCATCCCAGGTCGTCGGCGGTTTGACCCCGGCCTTTTCCAACATGCTCTTGCGATAGAAGAGGATCGGAATACGGAAATCTTGGGGGAGTGCATAAAGCTTTCCGGCAACCTTCGTGCCGGACAGCGGCAGGAGCCAATCCTCATCCGGAATGCCGTCCTTCTTCACCAAATCATCGAGCTGGAGAAGATTTCCAGTGGCAGCAAATTCGGGAACAGCGAAGCCGACCACGCGTATCACGTCAGGGGTCTGGGCGCCGGACTTGATGGCGCGAGCTGCGGCTCCCCCGGTCGGATCGACAAGAAGTTTGATCTTGATGTCAGGATTTTTCGCCTGAAATGCGTCGATCATCTTCGTCTGAGCAGCGGACCTCGGATCCTTTGAATTGTTTGGATCCAGAAACGTCTGGTAGATGATTTCCTTGCTCTCAGCAAAGGCTTGCGGAGCAAGGAAAGCAAAGGTGGCGGTAGTCATTCCAAGCGCGGCCACCGCTTTAATGAATTGGCGTTTTGATGTAATTGGCATGCGTCTTCCTCCCAGGTTGAACAAGCTGCGGTGTGAACTTTTTGTTTAGGTCATCAGCCTTTGACGGCGCCCGCCGTGAGCCCGGAGATGAACCACTTCTGAACGAAGCCGAACATGAGGATGACCGGCATTGATGCGATCATGACGAAGGCCATCATGTAGGACCACGAAATACCGACAGCGTCGAAAACCTGATTGACGAGGGCGACCTGCAGAGTCCGCTTCGCGACCTCAGGCGCAAAGACTGCTACGGTAATATAGTCGTTCCAGGTGGTTACAATGCCGATCGTCGCGACAGCCGCTATGCCCGGACGTATCAGCGGTAAAATCAGAGCCCAGATAATCTGGAACCGGGATGCGCCGTCGATCATGGCGGAGTCCTCGATTTCCACAGGAACTGCTTCAACGAAATTTGCGATGAACCAGACGGTCTGCGGGATGATCCTCGCCGAAAGGATGATCGTCACCACGATACCGCTATTGAGCAAACCGACCGCTTCCAGCAGATAATAGGTTGGAACCAGCAAGGCGACACCTGGCACCATCGAGGTCGCAAGAACCACCAGCATCAAAGCGCGCTTACCTTTGAACGAAAAGCGTGCTGCAGCGTAGCCCGCTGGAATGCCCACGAGGAGAGCGATGATCACGGCGCCGACGGAGTATGCAACTGAGTTCCAAAGATCGTTCAAAAAGGCCGGATCTTGGAGAACCTTGATGTAGTTCTCCAGAGTTGCCGCACTTGGCCATATGGTCGGGGGAACGGCAACCGCTTCCACTTCTGTCTTGAAAGAGGTCGCAAAGGCCCAAAGCACTGGTCCGAGAACGATAATCCCGATCACGAGGGATCCCAGGATCGCGGGGATCTGTGCGCCTGGACGGTTCGAATAAGCGTTACTCATATTGCAATCCTATCCGGTAACGCGGCCGGTGAGCCGGCTGTAAAGAGCACCAAGGGCGACATTGATGACAAGGACGACGATCGAGACGACTGCGGTCGGTCCGATGTTGACCGCCTGCACGGTTCCACGAAACGCTTCGAAGCTAAGCGTGGTCGTCGACCCCAGTGGTCCGCCGCCAGTCATGACAATGATCAACGTCATCAAGGTCAGGTACATGATCGAAAGTGTCAGCGCGGTGCTGCCCAGGGTAGGAAGGATTTCAGTGAGCGTGACGTAACGGAATTTCACGATGGGCCCCCCTCCATCGATCTCTACGGCTTCGTAGAGTTCTTTCGGGATGGACTGCATGGCTGCTGTTGCCATCACCATGACATATGGAAACGACCACCAGGCTGTGACGATAATCAGAAGGGGCAAGGCCATTCCTGGATCCCCCAACATCAATCCGGGGTCAATACCCAGCTTCTGAATCACGTAGGGTATCGGCCCAAACGACGGGTTGAGGAGCCAGAGCCAGATGCTGCCAACAACCGACATCGACAGTGTCCAGGGAAAAAGGATGAAGACGCGCAGCGCAGACCCAGCAACGCCGGCCCGGTTCAAAACCAGCGCTGAGGCCATGCCAAGGATTATGGCACCCGCTAGAGATCCGAAGACGTAGGTCAAAGAAATTATCGTCGTGTCCCAAAACCCGGATGAGCTCAGAACCTCGACGTAATTGGCGAGACCCGTAAAGCCTACGAGCTCGTAATATTTCGTTTTCTGGAAGCTCAACCAGATCACGAAGATCGTAGGATAAAGCGTTACAAGAAACAGGATCAAAATAGCGGGGGTAAACCACAGAAGGGGACCCCATCTAAAGCGATTTGCGTCGCCAGTGGCGTCCACCACGTCGCTCGTAAGGTTCGTCCCGCCTTGGTTGGTGCTGACTTGCAACGGAGATATCGACATTTGATTACTAATCCCGTGTGGACGTCTCAGGGAGAGTGGGTGGCGGGCGCGTCTTAAGACAAGCGCCGGCCGGTACTCTCGCTGAAGAGGTGTACGCGTGAAAGATCAGGGGCCACAGTGATGGTCTCGCCAGCTTTCGGGAGAACTCGATCGCGGAATATGCAGACGATCGTTTGAGTGCCATGCCGAGCGATAATCTGTGTCTCGGAACCTGTCGGTTCGACGACTGTAACTGTAAGAGGAAGTCCCTCGTTACTTAGATTGAGATGCTCAGGACGAACGCCGTAAATCACGTTCTCCGATATAGCGTCGACCCCTGCAGGCAAAGGAAGCGTGTGCCCGTTCTCAAGAACGAACCGGCCGTGCTCGACTTTGCCTTTGAGGAAATTCATCGAGGGCGATCCGATAAAACCGGCGACGAAGACGTTGGCCGGATAGTCATACAGGTCAAGCGGCGCACCGATTTGCTCGACATAACCGTCGTGCATGACAACGATCTTGTCGGCCATGGTCATTGCCTCGACCTGATCATGGGTCACGTAAACGGTCGTGGTTTTGAGCCGCTGGTGCAATTCCTTGATCTCAGCGCGCATTTGCACACGCAGCTTCGCATCGAGGTTTGAAAGCGGCTCGTCGAACAGGAACACCTGCGGATTACGAACAATTGCGCGGCCCATCGCCACACGCTGACGCTGCCCGCCCGAAAGTTCGCGGGGGTAGCGATCAAGAAGTTTGGTGAGACTGAGGATTTCAGCTGCGCGTTGGACGCGCGTCGCCCGTTCCTCGTGCGAAGCCTTTTTCAGCTTCAACGAGAAGCCCATGTTTTCGGCAACGGTCATATGGGGATAAAGCGCGTAGTTCTGGAAGACCATCGCGATATCTCTGGCCTTCGGGGGAATGTCGTTAACGGTGCGTCCGCCAATCTGGATCTCGCCGCCTGAGATATTTTCGAGGCCCGCGATCATCCGCAACAGGGTTGACTTTCCGCAACCCGAGGGCCCGACCAGCGTTACAAACTCTCCTTCATGGATATCGACAGACACGCCATGAAGCACGGCTACGGCGCCGTAAGATTTGCGAACGTCCTTCAGCTCAACATTAGCCAACTGTTTCCTCCTACCGGCCAACGAGGCGGCCACCTATTCTAAGGCGATCTCCCCGATCGCTATCGGAACGTTATTCCACTAAGGACGGCGGGTGTCAACAGACGTCAGCGGTGCGTCGAGCACCCTGATAGCTAACAACGTCTTTTAAATAATATTCCCAACCACTTGAGAACTTCTCGACGTGTTGGTTTGCGGGGTAGGCGAGGCGATCCGATAAGGCCAAAGTTGCGAAAGTTCCTCGGCAGTGGCCTTAACCTGTTCCGCTAACTGCGGGAGTACGACCGAAGAAAAGTGGTGGATGGGTCCGGCGATGCTCACCGTTCCAACAACCTGACCTGCAACACGAATGACAGCGGCGACAGCGGCGACGCCGGGTTCAGCTTCCTCGATCGCGGTGGCCCATCCGCGCTCTACGGTCTCATCCAAAGCCGCAGAGAATGTCTGCCGAGAGGTGATGACCCTCGGACCGCCTAAGTCTGTTCGACCAAGTCCGCTCGCGACAGCCCTGGCCAACGCCTCCTCCCGATCAAGGGTCGCTAGCCATGCTTTTCCGTTGGCGGTGGTGTGAAGTGGCACTTTTGCGACAAGTTCCGGCTGGTAGATCAGACCGGACCGCATGCCTTGTGAATGGGATATCCACGTCAAACCATCACGATCAAGGATCGCAATCCTGCCGAGCCCCTTCGTATTGCTCGCTAATCGGTCCAAAATCGGTTGGCAGATGTCGGGGATCCGTGTGCCGGCTAGCAGGCGCTGGCCCATCACGGCAAGGCGCAATGTAAGTCTATAGAACCCGTTCTCGGGATCCTGTTCGGCCCAGCCTAACTCACACAGACTGTTGAGCAGGCGATGCGCCGCGCTCTTCGGGACGTCCAGGCGGCGACTGATTTCGCCTAATGACAGTCCACTGGCGTTCTCACTCAACAGGGTGATGACATCGAAACAACGGTCCAGAAGGGATTTGACAAGTCGCATGATACCACGATATTCGATTAATCGGAACGCTATTCCAATAGCATTACGAGGGGCGTTTCACAAGGAGCCGCTAGAACGGCAGTTAGACCGCTATCGGCGGGTCGTCGGCGCCACCCGGTCGCGGTCCTGAATTCGTTTAAGCATGGCTTCTCGCCATGATAAACCCGCGATGAACGGAGTCGTGATGAAGATCGCAGTATTCGACGTCAGCCACTGGCATTTTCCGCTTTACATCGCTGCGCTGAAGGATCCGGGTATCGAGGTAATCGGCATATCCGACAGCGCGTTATTTGCCGGGGCACGTTTTTCCGAAGTGCTTAATTGTAAGCTCTATGGCTCAAACGATGAGCTCATGAGCCAGGATTTCGACTTCGCACTCGTTTTTAGCCGTCACTCTGATATGGCCGAACTCGCGGAGCGGCTGATCGCTAAAGGCAAGCCTTTTCTCATCGAGAAGCCGTGCGGGGTTAATCTCGAGGAGGTTCGTCGTATCCGCAGACTCTCTGAGAAACACGGCGTCTTCGTAAGCGTGCCTTTCATCATGCGCGTGAGCGACCTAGCTGATCGTCTCTCACCGACTGCTGGGTTCACGCCAGACGGTTTCCAGCATCTCACCTTCAGGTTTATTGTAGGGTCAGTGGCTCGTTATGAGCGAAACGGGTGCGCATGGATGCTTGACAAGGCGCTCGCCGGAGGTGGGTCGATGCTGAACGTCGGCGTTCATTTCATCGACTTGATTTCAAGCCTGACGCAGGCCCCCATCACTCACGTCTCAGGCCAGGTGCAGATCTATCGGCCTGATGTAACCGTCGACGAACAAGCTATATTCACCTGTCGAAATGGCGCAGGACAGATCGGCGTAATCGAGACAGGCTATTTGTATCCCTCCACCGCCGAAGATCAGCGAGATTTCGCCTTTTCGCTCTCGCATCGTCAATCCTACATTCGCGGTTACGCCGACCAGTTCTATGCCAAGTCGCGCGAAGACGAGAAGGCTTATGCGACAACCATTGAGTACAACACGGACGAGTATTACCCGATTTTCCTCCGCCGCAGCTGGGCGGATTTCGCAAATGGCCGACCTCCCGTCGCTGGTCTGCACGAAGCGGAGCACGCGCTGGCCGTTGTTGAGGCGGGCTACCGTTCGGCGGCAAACGGCGGAACGCCTGAGCAGGTTGAACCCACTCGCTAGTTTTCGTCCACAAACGCTTCTTTTTGCGAGCAGTTACAATGGCTTTTGGGCCGCTTCGGGGCGTTTTGAGGGATATGGGCAGGATTTGGGCCGGTGGTATCGGTGGAAAGGTGTTGTGGACGCGAATGCGCACACGCCGCGGGGCCAGCTGTTGCCGATGCGACGCAATTGCGACGGGTCAGCGTCAGGTGGACTTGAGGCGGGTGAAGAGGACGAGGTTGTAAGCCATGCGGCGCGTCAATCAAGATGAGACCTCTCATCCAGATCGCCGCGCTATAAAGCCACGACCGATGACCAGACGTAAGTGTTGAAGTGCTCCAGGCCGCGCCATGTGCAGCGGTCCAGGCCGTAGGCTCACTTCAGGCATGAGATGCCGGCCTCGATGCCAGCGGGACGACGCGTAACAATGATACGGGATTTGTTGCAACGCCGGATGGCCCGCGAGAACGTGATGCCTGATCGGTCAGGCATAACGCTTGGTACACCAAGTCGACCCGCAGCTAAGCCCAGAGCTCACAGATGTGGTCGACGGTGAGGTCGGCTTGTCCAGTGATCATGTGCATGCCGGAATGGGTTTCGACACCCTTTGCTGCGGCCAGCGCGAGAAGTCTGGTGGTCTCGGGCTGGGCAATGACTTCGGCGAATGTCATGCCAGGTTGCAGGAGATCTGGATTAAGCGGGAGCGCGTCGGTGTCCTGAAGGCCGAGCGATGTGGCGTTGATGACGAGCTGGCCTGCTGCCGGCTCGGGGTTGCCTGCCTTGGCAACCCTCTTTCCAAAGTCGGCATTCACCGTTTCTGCCAACGCTTCAGCTTTGTCGAACGTTCGATTTGACACCGTGATGCTATTGGCACCGGCCTCGACGAGGGCAAACGCTATAGCGACCGAAGCACCACCAGCTCCGATGATGAGCGCGTCGCGACCTTCCGTTGCGATCCCCTTCGACTGGAGGCCGCGCACAAAGCCCTTGCCGTCGAACTGGTAGCCTCGAAAGCTGCCGTCGCGCTCGCGCCGGACGAAATTGACGGCGCCGACCCGGACAGCCACCGGATCGAGACTGTCGCAGAGACCGATCGCTGTCTGTTTATGAGGTAGGGTAATGCCGAACCCCACAAGGTTCGGCATCGCCTTCAGACCGGCCCAGATTGTAGTCAGGTCCTTTGCGGGAACATGGAGCGGGACAGATACGATATCTGCTCCGCGTGCCGCAAAGAGTGGGTTGACCGCCGCTGGTGACTTGGCCTGGGCGATTGGGTCGCCGATGATTCCAATCAGCCTGGTTGTGCCGCGAATGGTGACACCGCTTACCACGACAGTTCCTCGCGCTTGAGCCAGACGATGCTGCCGTCCTCAATGCCGACAATGATGTCGAGCGCGCCGCGGCCGGCCCAGTCGACGACTTCCGGAGAGGCGACATGCATCGCCATCTGAATGGTCTCGTCCCGGTGCTTGAGCGGAACTGGCAATGCAAAGCGCGGCTCTTCCGATGTTCCGACATTGCGCGAGAAGAACAGTCCTGCCTGCTTCGTTGTATTGCGTGGCGCGCCGGTCTTCGGATCCGGTGGCACGCAGGCACGGGCATGGGTGCCGAAGATAAGATCCGTGCGACCTGTGCCTTCCCAATCGCAGAAGCACAACTTCACGCGCCCGCGCCCGCCGCCAACATCGACCGTAAAGCGCATTGCGTCCCCGTTTTCCCAACGCAGGAAACGTTTGTCGACGAGTTCCGTATCGGACGCCTTCCTCCAGTCGCTGAGGACTCCGTCCTCATCCAATGCGACATAATGAAGGTCGTTGTCCTTGAGCCAGTCGACGACGGCCGGTCGAACCCGCCAGACGGTCTTCAAGGGCTTGCCCTTGAAGGTTAGGAACTCCTCCTCGCCAAAGCGTGGCGGCAGGACCTTTTCGCCGGTGTTGCGGAATAGCCGATGACGGCCCGTGACGTCGCTGACCAGAATGTCCATGCTGCCATTGCCGGTCCAGTCGGCAAGCGTCGGGCAGGAATAGCCGAACATCTTCTCCGACGGTCCTTGGATGGAGCCCGTCAATCCGGCTGCAAGCCGGATCGGCTTGTCGCCACCCTTCAGTATGACTTCCTTATCGAGATAAATGCTGCCGTCCTTTTCCCGGCTCTGGTAGAAGAGAAGTTCGCCGGTACTGTTGCCAACGACTAGATCATAGTGCCCGTCACCGCTGAAATCGTAAGCAGCCGGGCTTGGGAGAATACCGGCGTGAATAAGTGGCTGGGTCGTCTCTATTCGGCCACGCTGCTCGAAGCGAGGAAGGCCATCCTCGCCATCACCGACATTCTTGAGAAAGCTGATATAGCCATCTTCCGCACCAACGAGGATATCTTCACGTCCGTCACCATCCCAGTCCACCACGCAGGGTAGATGGATGCACTGTTCGAGTTCCAGAACCTTGTCATCGAGAGCGCGGATAAGGCTGGTGGGTTCGAATGTGCCGTCCTCGCGCTGTTTTGCGATATGCAGGATATTCCAAAATTCGCCTGCAACGACACTCTGACGCTCTGCGCCAAAACGGCC
Source organism: Rhizobium sp. 2YAF20 (assembly GCF_052114685.1). Lineage (NCBI taxonomy): Bacteria > Pseudomonadati > Pseudomonadota > Alphaproteobacteria > Hyphomicrobiales > Rhizobiaceae > Rhizobium > Rhizobium sp. 2YAF20. Next base: position 76,154 of record NZ_JBFRFF010000016.1, read on the forward strand.
AAATGCAGGGGCGAGTTGGCCGTAGACCTCGAACGGCGTTTCGCCCGAGATGAGGGCATGACCCTTTTCAAGCACGGGAGCTGCGAGCGTACCCTTGTTCTTAAATGCGTATAGGAAGCCTCGCAGCGGTCCACCGAGCCAACGACCGGCGTCGTCATAGCCGCGATAACCTTCGTCGTTCCATTCCAAACCATTTGGCCAGTAGTCGTTCCAGTAGTCGCTACCGACGATTAGTTCCGGCACCCCGTCGCCGTCGATATCGTGGAACCGGGCCATATGGAAATATTCGTTACCCTTGACCCAGTCGGCATCAAGATCAAGACGCACGGGATCTCCGAATTCTGGCGCCCCTTTTTTCCCGACGTTAGGAAATACATAAATCTGCTTACGAAGCCGTGACGCCGACACAAGGTGGAAAATATCCCCATCCCTGATGGCCGTCACATAGCCGCGAACGCCTTCGACCAGCTCCTCTTCACCCAAAATTGGAGTGCCGTCAGGATTAGAGCCGATCTGGCGGCGCAGGAAGACGCGACCGTCATAGCAGGCGTCCCATGCCGAAATTAGCATGTCCTTCGTGCCTCTACCGCTCCAGTCAACTATCTCAACACAGGTGATGATCCGGCCTGCGACTGCTGCGGTCTTGACGTCCTGATGGTACTTCAATGCCTCCGAGCCGTAGTCGGGACCGTGCCAAACAGTGGCGTCGTCCTCCCATCGCGTCACGCTCATCGCAAACCCTCCCTAAGTGTGGATTTAAATGGAAATGATTTCTAAAACGAAACGGCCTTTCAAATCCAGCGAAAAATCGATGCCGGCGCTTCTTCGAAAAAATCGCTTCACGAACTCAGGGGACGACGTTTGGACAAAGAAGCGGAGACTGATGTTATGTCCGACTAAGCACAGGGTAACCGAGAGTGCACTGACACGTCTCTCGCATGTCCAACTCGGTCGATTGGTGCGAACTGATCAGATAACAGCGCAGAACATTATCCGATAGGTGACGTCATTGGCCCGTGGACTAATGATTTTCTCGGCCAGCAGAGCGCGGGAGGCTGCGGAACTTCCTCCTCGGAAAGCCTGCGATGATGTGTGCGATGGCAATGGTCAGCAATCTTATCGACATATACCTGCGGAAATAGGCGAAACTCCGAAAAGGTGATGTGAAGTGCAGTGCAGCTAGATACCCGCTACCGCACTGCTCCCGTTGCAACGATCAGTGGCGTCATGGTTCGCTGACGAACTCGCAGAGGCCAGATATCGCTCAATTCCGCCGCTGCCTTATTGAGAGAGCGGACTAAGTCAGGCCAACGGTCTTCAGTCAGGCGCATAAGAGGCCCTGCAACGGAAATCGTTCCTGCTACCGGAGCTTCAATGTCAGAATTCGCCCGAAACGGAACTGCAACCGCTGCGGTACCAGCCTCTCCCTCTTCGACAGAGGTTGCGAAGCCCCGTTCTCGGGTTTCATTCAGCCGAACTCGTAGTTCATCAATTGAGCGGGCAGAATTAGGACCCAGCTTTCGTTTAGCCGTAAACCCGCGAGAATAGACGACTTCCAGCGCCCGCTCTTCAGGCAGAGTAGAAAGCCATGCCTTCCCATTCGCCGTTGCGTGGAGAACAATCTCTTGTCCCATGTCCGGATCATATCGGAGGCCGGTTGTCGCACCTTGTGCACGTGCCACCCAGACTAGATCCTGACCTTCCAGGATTGCTAGGCGACAATATTCCTGCGTTTCCGCGGCCAACCGATTCAAAACGGATTGGACCACGTCAGGCACATTCCGCGCATCAAGATTCCGGAACGCTAAGGCGCTCAATCTAAGAGAAAGGGCATAGTGTTGACTCGCGGCATCTTGGGTCACCCACCCGTGGCCAATCAGCGTCGTCAAAAGACGATGGACCGCACTAGGCGGCATATCGAGGCGTCCGGCGAGGTCGGACAACTCAATCGGTCCTGCTTCTCCAGCCAGCACTTCCAAAAGGGTGAGGCATCGTGATACGGCTGCGACGGTCAAACCTTAAATCTCCTTTTAATACAGCATATAAGGTTTGTTTCCAATTTGGAATAGGCTTCCACAAACGATCCTCATCTGTCATTGGCCGGGTGCTCGTCCAAGATCATTATAGGACTCTCAGCGCCATTTTCTTTGGCGCTCAACTTGACAGTCACTTCCGTAAAATGGTCGGCGTCGATGGTGAATTTAGCAGATGCTTGGTATCGATCTGATCGCTGGCCTGCGATGACTTCTGCCACCGTCCCGTCCTTTTAGGCATGCAGCGCCGTCTGCATTTTCATCGCCTCGATGGAGAACAGCACGTCGCCGATCTCACGACCTGGCCACCCATCATGAGGACGCACCGCATCGGCGCGCTGAGATGAGCGTCATCGGCGGCATCCAACTTGCGGCGAGCCGCGCCCTTGGTTGCGCCGTGCGCCCCGACCGGCACCTTGATGCGGCGCGCTGGCGGTGGAGCTCGAAGAACACCGTGACCGTGCTTTGGCGGACCACAACGCTCATCACCTGATTGACGATGGCCAGCGTCACAAGACTTGATTGAAATAGAAATCGATTCTAAAAGATAAAGCAATTTCAAATATGGGATCTGCAAATGAGAGTGAGAGCTGATGGCGTCGTTCCAATGACGCTCACCCGAATGACTACAGACGATCTCATTGCTAGGCCAGGTCATGAGGGAACCGAACGATTCCGCGCCGGCGTCGCAAAGCAAGCTTAGGATTAGCAGTTATGATCGTCACGTTTGGCTCAATCAATGTTGACCTCATCTATCTAGTCGAGGAGATACCTCAAGCGGGTCAGACCGTCTTAGCGCGGGGTTCGCGAACCGAGGCTGGCGGGAAGGGGGCCAACCAAGCATTGGCAGCTGCGCGGGATGGCGCGAAGGTCGTCATGACGGGGGCGGTCGGCGACGACGCTATGGCCCCTATCGCCCTTCAGAATTTGGAGGGCAAGGTCGATATCAGCCGCGTGGTCCGATCGAGGGAACCCACTGGCTCCGCCGCGATAATGATCGATGCCAATGGCCGCAACATGATTGCGGTTGCAGCAGGTGCCAACCTTGTCGCGCAATCTGATGGTGTTGAAGATGAGCTGCTTCGGAATGCAAGTTACGTCCTGATGCAGATGGAGAACCACGCAACTCAGATCGAAAATCTAATCAGACGCGTTTGCAATCATTCTGCTAAATCGATCCTCAACCTCGCGCCGGCCCACCGGCTGGAGCGCGACCTTCTGTCCCTGGTCGACATTGTAGTTGTCAACGAAGACGAGGCCGAAGCTCTTGCAGGTTGGCTTAGATGCGAGCCGGGCGCGAGATCGTTGTCAGACGCTCTCAACACCGGGGTCTTACGTACCATGGGAGGCGAGGGAGCCGAAGCTTTCATCAACGGCGAGGAGTTAAGGGTACCGGCGCTGCCCGTTGATGCCGTGGATACGACTGCGGCAGGCGACTGCTTTGTAGGGGTGCTGGCTTCGGCTCTCGATCGAGGCCTCTCTTTCGACGCGGCAATGCGTCGAGCGGCAACGGCGGCTGCAATTGCCTGCTCCCGTCCGGGAAGCCAGTCGAGTATTCCCCACATCACCGAGACGGATAGTTGGATGACCTGAGAAACGAGGCGAGAGCAACGCACATTGGGTGCGGACCTTCGAATGTGACTGAAGACGTCGTCAATCAAACTACTACGGACGGCATGCAATGAGCTATCCTGCATTTATCTCGGCCGTGTTCATTCTCCTCCTGAGCCCAGGGCCAACCAATACACTTATGGGGTTGGCATCGGCACGCAACAGCTTCTGGCGCGTTCCAAAATTATTACCTGCCGAACTGTGCGGCTACCTCGCCACGATCCTGCCACTCACGTGGCTCGGGGGAGAGTTGATCAGCCGTTGGCCGGAAACCGTCCTCATGTTGAAGGTCGCGGCAGCGATCTGGGTCATGTATCTCGCTACAAAGCTCTGGATGGCGGGAAACAGTGAAATCACGTACGGCAGAGTCACCGCTCAACGCATATATGTGACGACGATGCTCAACCCCAAGGCCCCGGTGGTTGGACTTGTTCTGTTACCTCGACCAACAGCGCCGGACTTCTTGCCCAAGCTCATTTTTTTCGCCGCTCTGGCAAGCATCGTCGCCATGATTTGGGGTGTGATCGGCAGGCTGACGCAGTTAGGTGCGCAAAGCCACAGCCGCTATATAATACTCCAGCGGGCCGCGTCCGTCTGGCTGGCCATCGTGTCCTGCACGGTCGTCGCGGGACTGTTTCAAACCTGAGAGTGCGCGGGGGCATCGTCAACTTAACGGAACGTGGAATTCGATGTGCGATGACGGGCCATGATAGACTGTGATCCGCTATATCGCCATCGCTTTCCCGCTGAAGTCATTGCCCAAGCCGTATGGCTTTATTTCCGTTTCCCTCTCAGCCTGCGGATGGCCGAGGACTTGCTTGCTGTCCGTGGGATCATTGTCTCCCATCAGACGGTTGTCCGGCTGTGGGCGAAGAAATTTGGGCGGACCTTCGCTAACAACATCCGTCGTCGCTCATCCGGCCAGCTTGGAGCCGCGCGAGCGGTAGTTGCTGACAGCGAGCCGTGCACCAAAACTACTGCGACATGCAAATCGGCTCGTTGACCGAAAAGACAAAATAACATACTAGTCAGTCAGATTTGCGATTCAAAATCGATAATTTTCACGCTTCCTGAGCATGGCCCATCTTGTCCGAGCCATCTTGTTCGCCAGTGCGACCGCCACCAGCATGCGCGGCTTCTTCGCGAGCATCCGCGAAAGCCACGATCCTTGTACTGGCGGTTTGCGACACGCCCAACTCAGGCGCGCCTCCCCGAGCTGGAAGGCCGTCAAGGAGACCCAACTAGACGGCGCACAGAACCCGATCTCCGTCAACCTTCGTCTTGAATGTGTTCACGGCACACTCGGCAGGCCCGCGCTTGACCTCGCCCGTGCGAATGTCGAAGAGAGCGCCGTGCAACGGGCATTCGATCAGACCATCCTCCAACCATCCGTCCGAAAACAAGGCGAAGGCATGAGGGCAAATGTTGTCGGTTGCGAAAAAATCGCCGTCGACGTGGTAGATTACCACCCAGTTTTCATTATGCTTGAAGTGGTGCATTCCTCCGTCCGGTATATCGGCAACACCACAAGCGTCGATCCAGGTTTCTTCCATCACAGTCATGCTGCCTCACAGTGTCGCTTGAGTTTCAAGTCCAAATTTGGCGGGAATGGGAAGGCCCTTACGCAGAGCCCGCCTCAGTTCGGATATCTGTCTGCCCGAGTTTATCCCGATTGCTCCCAGGAACCGGCCGGCGTCATCCCACGCGATGTCGACCCAGGCGTTTTGGGATTCGCCAGGATGAGTGACCATCCGCGAAGCGGTAAGGGGCAGCCCAAGGTATTGAATGCTCGCCTCGTATTGATCCGACCAAACCCAGGGCATCTCGCGATACCCATCTCCAAGTGAGCCAAGGGCAGCTTCGCCTACGATCGTCCCTTGATCGGAAGAAGTTGTCCAGCATTCTGATCGCGTCAGAAGCCCAAGCCGCTCCAAGGGATACCTCGTCGCTTCACCCGCGGCGAGAATGTAGGGATCGCTTGTCCTGCCATGGATATCGACTGCAATTCCGCCATCGACATCAAGTCCGCAATCAACTGCGAGTTCAACATTGGGGAGAACGCCAATCCCGACTAGCACTGCATCGGCCGGGATTTCGCCGCTGGCGGTCCGTACGATCATCCCTCCAGTAGAAGGGTCCTCTGCGATCTGGTCGACTTGCGCGCCTAGCTTTATGTCCACGCCGTTCTTCTTATGCAGGTCATGAAGCCAGGTGCTCAGACTTTCGGGGGCAACGCGAGCAAGCAGGCGTGGCTGAGCCTCCAGGACCACCGCCTCAGCTCCGAGTGCGCGAGCGGACGCCGCGACTTCCAACCCAATGAAACCGCCACCGATGATTGCTATCCGGTTGCCCGGGCACAGAAAGGGCCTGAGCTTCTCGGCGTCGACAGCAGTGCGAAGGTAGTGAAGTCTTTCGCTCGTTGGATTGTCGACCTCTAGCCTGCGCGGTCTCGAACCGGTCGCGAGGATCAATTTCTCGTAAGAAATCTCGCAGCCGTCGTCGAGCAACACGCGCTTCTGCCTGCGATCTACTTTGGTTGCCCGCGTAGAAAAGAGCTGAGTCAGGTTTGGAAAGGAACCCCGAACTCCAAGCGACCGCAGCGGCTTGTCGGACGTCAATAGTTCCTTGGAAAGCATTGGTCGTTCGTATGCCGGCCGATCCTCGTCCGAGATCAGCGTCACATCGCAAAGAGGATCAAGCTCAAGTATGCGGTGTAGCGCGCGGTAGGCTGCAACTCCTCCGCCGACGATCACTATTTTTGACATCGTTCCTCGCAAAATCAGGCTAAAGCAACTTTTGTCCGTTCGGAGCTGTTGGCTTTGACGACGCAGATTTTCGAACGGCCAGATTGTTGGCCGCTCATTCCGGTGATGCGGACACTCTCAGGTGATGCCCGAGATGGTGGAATGACGGATCATTCGACTTCTGCTAATGCCGTAGAAACCGTCAGTCGCATCAAGCTGCCTATGCAGTTCTTCTGTCCTCAGGTTTCGACCCGCTTACGCAGCGTCTTCCGCTGGCAGCGTTTCAACTGCGCGCATCATGGCCTCGAGGTACCACTTCGTGAATCTTGCGGTCTTGTACTCGATCGGGAGGGCGTAGGGGCCGGGGTTATAGAAGCGCGACAGAACACCCAAATGATTGTCTTCGACAATCTTTTTGTCGGCAGCCGACGTCACATCCCAGAGCCAGGTAACCTTCTCACGATGGTAGTCAACACCTTCCTTGGCGTCGCCGCGGACGAGCCAGGTGAACGTGAGTGTGGTCTCGTCGGCCGACTTGGGCGAGTAGCAGAACATGCCGCCGTAATCGGAGTACGTGATGAAGTGATTGTGCGGGCCTACGTAATAGAGCGAGAAGGCACCGTCGTGGGCAGGAAGGTTACCCATTATCGGAGCAACAGGGTTACCGTCGCTCGTTGCGCTCAGAACGCCCGGCTTCATCGGCACACGGTCGGCAAAGGTCATTTCGTGACCCTCGGGGGCGTTGAGCGCCCAGAGGTCATTGCAGACGAAGTTGAGGTCCAGAGCTTTTGTGCGCTCAACAAGCTCCTGGCGAAGCTGCGCTTCGTTCGGGAGGCCCATACCGTGCAGATCAGAGAACTCGGGGTGCGCCGGACCACAGTGCATGCACTCGACTTGGTTCTCGAGGGCCAGCTTCCAGTTCGCCTTGAAGGTAATCTTGTTCTGGTGGATTACCTTGGCGTTTGCCCAATCGTAGTTCCCGTAGATGCCATCGACCGTCTGAATTGCCGTATCGATTTCGAGTGGACTTTCGGAGAGGCTTACCAGGATGAGACCCTGAGCAACGCGCACAGGCAGACGGGTTAGACCATGGCTTGCCTTGTCGAAATTACGAGGCATCATCCGAGCGTGCTGCAGCGAACCGTCGAGACCGTATGACCAAGCGTGGTAGGGACAAACCAGCGTATTGCCCTCGGCTTTGCCACTGCCATCGCAGATGCGCGATCCGCGGTGTCTGCAAACGTTGGACATGGCATAGATTTCGCCATCCTGCGCACGGGTTACGATGATCGACTCCTTGTCGATGTCGTAAACAAGGTACTGGCCGGCTTCCGCGATTTGGCTTTGATGCCCTACGCAGTGCCAATGCTTCATGAGAACGTTGTCGATCTCGAAGCGGTAGATTTCGGGAGAAGTGTAAAATGCCTGCTGTAGTGAGTAATCGCCCGGCTGGTTCGCGATTAGCTTTGCGATTGTGTTCCCAATGGGCGAACTATTATTCGCAAGAAAATTCCGGTTTGGCTTATCCAGCATAGCGGCCTTCTTCCAAAATTTGCGCTCAGGCATGGCCTTGACGGCAGGTTTGCGTCCACGATTTACGCAGTATCAGGTCGATCGGAGGCAATTGATATATACAGTTTCTACCAATCAGAACATGCACAGTTTCTGGCCGGTCGCCGCCTAGTCGATCGATGACTCAGGACAGGTGCCGCCGCTGGAGTGCTTGAGTGGCGGTGGTTTTCCGAGGATTTTGGCGGGGTCTCTTAGCGAAGTCGGTAATTTTCACCGAGGGAAAAACCTCCAATATCTCGCTGGGTTTTCGGTAAAATGCGGCGCTTCGCGCTTGAATTCGCGGAGCGGTGGCACGCATGTTCAGCGAACCCGCTGAGCTACTCCTTGCGCCGGCGGACGTCAGATTTTCTTCTTGGACTGAACCGACAGATCAACGAGTTCCTGGAGCTGTCCGTAATCGCCTTCCATCCAGGATGCCGAGAGATTGATTCCGAAGAAGTTGTGGAATCCATCAGAGGGTGAAAACATTGGTCCTGGCGCGAGGCTTAGTTTCAAATCCAGCGCCGCGGTCGAAGCACTTATGGCGTCAAACCCGAATGGGCCGCGTACCCAACACATGTACCCGCCTGTAGGTTTGGAGAACGTGAAATTCCTGGGAAGCAGTTGGGTTAGAAGGCGCAACCCTTTCTCCGCCCTGGCTGACAGGGAACGCCGTAACCGGCGGATGTTCTTGTCGAACTGGCCCGACCCAACATAGTCAGCAAGGGTCTGTTGGAGAAGCTCGTCTCCCAGCAGTAGGTTGTTGAGGAATTTTCGTTCCATCAGCTGAGGGGTAGACTGACGACCAACAACCCAGCCCAGGTTAAAATTGGGGCCCAAGACGTCGAGAAAATTGCCAAACAGGAGAGACTTGTTCGATGTGATGTGAGCCATAACCGGCTTTCTGATCTGCTCCTTGTAAGAAAGCTCGGAAAACAGATCGAACTCGATTGTCGGGATCTCGTGCATCTCGATTATCCGCGCGAGTTCAGCGACGGTTTCCGCGCTCGAACTGACCCCGGTGGGAAAGTGGTTCAGAGGTGAAAGTATTGCTGCCTTTACCCGGAAGTTCCCGAGCAGATAGGCGAGCTGCCCAGGGTCGATACCCGTAGTGGGATGAGAATAGATCTCGAGGACTCTCAATCCTCTCTTCTGCAAGGAAAGAACAAGGGGGAGGTAAGTCGGAGTGTCGAGGAGCACTGTATCGCCGCGCGCAGTCAACATATCCAGGCAAAGGTCAAAGCCTTGGAGACCCGTGTTCGTGATCACGACATCTTGGACACCAACATCTAAGCCTCTGACAACAAGCTTTTCTGCGATCAGGGTACGCAAATGCTCGTTGCCTTCCTGCGGGTTCGGCTGAACACGGAGGGCAGCCGACTGACGAGACGTAAGCCGCAGAAATCGGTGAACCTCCTCGGTCTGAAAAATCTGGGGATGAGGGTTGATCCCACCAAAGCCCCCCGGCTCTTGCTTGTGCCACTGCGACAGCATCGCGTAGGTAACATCGGCAACGGAGACGGATTGCGCGCGCTCTCCGATGAGCTTGGGCTCCCTTGCTGAAACACCACTGCCCTGGTCGGTAACATAGTAGCCGGAACGTGGCAGCGGCGCGATTACCCCAGCCGCAGTCAGGATTTCGTAGGCGTGTTGGACCGTGATCGGACTTATCGCGAGCTGCCTGCTTAGCTTTCTGATCGATGGCACCTTGCCGCCGGGCTTGAGCGATCCTCGAGCAACTAATTCGCGGATGTGCTTTTCCGCCACTTGATACTTCAGCATGGGTCTTTCCGCTTCGAGCCGCCGACCGGCAGTGGGCGCTACTGCACCAATCTGTACTTATCCGGATCGGTATAAACTGTCTATATGAATGGCCCCGGCTTGGTGGTGTTATTTCTGCGGAGTCCAGGGGGGAAGGCTTGTCGCATCAATGCATGCCGGCAGTGCCCGCTTCGAAATGACGCACAACGCTCAATAATGCTAACTGTAAAGTCTGAGGAGCAGCATGAAAAACGCAAGCAAGTTCTACATCGACGGGAAATGGGTAGAGCCCAGCTCCAACGCGACTCGCAATCTGGTCGATCCGGCAACTGAAAAAGAGTTCGCCACGATTGCTATGGGTACAGCCGAAGACGTCGATAAGGCGGTCGCAGCAGCACGGCGGGCTTTTCCCAAATTCTCGAAGTCAACGATTGCGGAACGAATTGCTTTGCTTGAGAAGATCGACACCATCTTCCGCCGGCGCGAGCAAGAAATCGCCGACATCGTCACGCAGCAGATGGGAATGACGCACAACTTGAGCACCACGGGCCTGTTGGACTGGTGCAAGGTCCACACGGCGCTCACAATCGAAATCCTTAGGAAGTTCGAATTCGTCGAGAAGATGGGGACTACCACCGTTTACAAGGAACCAATTGGCGTCGTCGGACTGATCACTCCCTGGAACTTCCCCATTGGCCTAATCTTCACGAAGGTTCTTCCCGCGATCGCGACCGGTTGCACGATGGTTTGCAAACCAAGTGAAATGACGCCGCTCGACGGGATTGTCTTTGCAGAGATCATGGACGAAGCTGGCGTGCCGGCCGGTGTCTTCAATCTCGTCAACGGCGATGGCCAGACGGTGGGCGAGGCGATCTCCAAGCATCCTGGCATCGACGCTATCTCCTTCACCGGGTCGACGCGTGCTGGCATTCAGATCACCAAAGCCGCGGCAGATACGGTGAAGCGTGTGGCCTCGGAATTGGGCGGAAAATCCGCGAACATCATTCTGGACGACGCCGATTTCGCTACCGCCATCGAGAACGCCGTCGCTGCGTGCTTTTACATCAATGGCCAGGCATGCGATGCGCCTACGCGCTTGATTGTGCCGCGCGCTCGGATGGAAGAGACGGTCGAATATGCCAAGAAGGCCGCGGACGCTTACGTCATTGGACGACCGAGCGATCCGAAAACCACGATGGGTCCCGTCATGAACGCTAACCAGTTCAAGCGGGTTCAGGAGATGATCCAGTCCGGCATCGACCAAGCCGCTCGCCTTGTGTGCGGGGGAACGGGACGGCCGGAAGGTATAGAGGCTGGTTACTTCGTCAAACCAACGGTCTTCGCTGACGTCACGCGCGATATGCGCATCTTCCGCGAAGAAATCTTCGGACCAGTCCTCAGCATCACCGCCTACGACAATCTCGATGATGCCATCGAGATTGCTAATGACACCGTTTACGGTCTTGCCGCTCATATTACCGGGAAGGACATAGATACGGTTCGTCATGTTGCGCGCGAGGTGCGTGCTGGTTCGGTCTATCTGAATACACCTGATTGGGATCCCAAAGCACCGTTCGGTGGATATCGTCAGTCTGGCAATGGCCGAGAGTGCGGTGAGCACGGCTTTACCGATTACCTCGAACTCAAGGCCGTCATTGGCCACGGTTGATATACCACCAATTAGGAGGGCTGTGCCGAACCCGGCGCAGCCCCATACAGTCTACCGAAATACCCGGAAAACAGGCCGTCAACCGGCTGCGTACTTTGAAAGGAAGCCTAGGACTCTTTCTCTAGCGAGTTCATGAGCTTTAGGACTGAAGCGGTCAGTCCGAAACCTGTTGAAGAACGCGTGCTCGGCCCCGGGGTAGACATAGAATTCGTCATCTGACCGAACCCGGTCATTGACCCAAGCGTGCACAGTATCGATCACCTCAAGAGGGTTGTGATTGTCTTGATCGCCGTAATGAAATTGCAGAGGGCACGAACTGGACTTGATCTCCTTTTCAAGCAGATCAACTTTCACGCCGTACATCGAAATGACGCAACTAGGAGTCGAAGCTGCGCCAACCCGGACAGCGAGTCTTCCACCCAGGCAGAAGCCCATAACGCCGGGTCTTTTCTCGGTCGGAACGGTCTTTGCAAGCCACTCGATGCTGGCCGCCAGGTCCAATGCGCAACGCGTCTCGTCGATACGGGTCGAGTAGTCGACGGCAAGATCGCGCTGCACCGGATCTTCACCGTTTCCGAGGTCGAGTCCGGGCTGCAGCCGCCAGTAGATGTCGGGGACAAGGATGGCAAAGCCGGAAGCCGCAAAGTCATCGGCTATCGCCCGCATCGCAGACGTAACACCAAAAATTTCCTGGATCATTACGACCGAGCCCTTTGGCGTTCCCGTAGGGCGGGCGAGATACGCGCCCATCGTTTTCCCGTCGATCGGAATGTCCACATCCGTCGTCTCAATCGGCATTCTGTCTCCTTTTTTGGTATCTATATATATGTAGACAAAGGTAGTTTACCTATCTATCTTGCCTTTGACAAGCAAATGAATATGGGAGCACACAATGAAAGAAGGGGCTAGTGGTCCACTATCCGGTATTCGGATTGTCGAGCTGACAGCGATGATCACGGGGCCGCTTGCGGGGACGATGCTTGCGGATCTCGGAGCGGAAGTAATCAAGGTGGAGAGCCCATCAGGTGGCGACGCTTTTCGAGCGTTCCGGGGAGGTGCCTACAGCCCGTACTTTTGCACTTATAACCGCAACAAAAAGAGCGTGGTTCTTAATCTCAAGGACGCCGCCGGCCGAGAGGCCTTCATCAAGCTCATCCAAACCGCTGATGTCCTGATTGAGAATTTTCGTGCGGGTGTGATGGACCGTCTGGGGCTCTCGCTCGAAACTCTAAGGTCAGTAAAACCGGATCTTATTACCTGCTCGATTACGGGCTTCGGCGAAAGCGGTCCCTATGCTGATCGGCCGGCATACGACGCCGTTGGTCAGGCACTTAGCGGTATCTCCAGCCTTTTTCTTGGCAAAGATGCGCAGATCACGGGACCATCGGTCGTGGATAACGTAACGGGGATGTACGCCAGTTACGCGGTGCTCGGGGCTTTATTCGATCGACAGCGCGGTGGAAAGTCACGCACAATTCGTCTCAATATGCTCGAATGTGCGATTGCGTTCATTAGTGATCCATACGCCAACTATACGATGGCGGACGTCGAGCCAGATCCTCTTATGCGCGTCAGAGCGTCACAATCCTATGCGCTCAGATGTTCTGACGGTGCTCTTCTGGCGATCCACATGTCGTCGCCGGAAAAGTTTTGGCAGGCAGTTTTAGCCGCGTTCGACCGTAAGGATCTAGGCTCAGATCCAAGGTTCAACTCGCGAGCTGGCCGACTACAGAATTACGTTGAACTGGCGGCAGAACTAAATCGAACAGCGGCAGGCCATTCCCGGGAACATTGGTTAGCGCGCCTCGTCGAGTATGACGTGCCACACGCCCCGATACTCACCCTGCAGGAAGTGATCGACGATCCACAAGTCCGGCATCTCGAGACGTTCACGCAAGCAGTCCATCCCAAGTACGGGGTCCAGACCATGATACGCCGTCCCGTTCGCTATGACGAAAGCAGAGACGACCAGCCTCTCATACCTGCGCCAGATCTCGGCGAGCATTCCGCAGAGGTTCTTGGCGAACTCGGTTACTCGCTATCAGAAATCGAATTGTTGACCCAGGTGGAAACGGCGCAAGCGGATACCGCGCCTAGGAGAGCTGCGCAATGAGCCGGAGCACACAAGTAGGAACCCATCCCAACGACCTTTCGAGACTGCGGGTGCGGGGCCTCGATACACTCAACGACGTCGTAGGAACGATGTCGTTCACCGAGGGGTTCTATTTCATCGTCACAGGTCGCAAGCCGTCACGAGAGCAGACGCGTGTCCTCGACGCAGCGCTGCTCATCCTGATGGACCACGGGCTTACACCGAGCGCGCTTGTCGCACGAATGGTTGCAGACTCCAACCGCGAGGATGTCCAAATCCCATTGGCCGCAGGCATATTGATGGTTGGCAATCGTTTCGCCGGCACAATGGTAGGGGCTGGACGCATTCTCACCGATGGAATGCGGCATGAGGGCGATAAGCGTGAGTGGGCCGACCGGGTCGTCCGTGACTTCAAGCAGTCCCGCCGCCGCATCCCTGGTTTCGGCCACCCGAACTACAAAGAAATTGATCCGCGAACCGCTCGTCTGTTTGAAATCGCAACGGTCGCCGGGGTCCGCGGTGACTACATTTCGTTGATCAAGACACTCGGCCAAGCGGTCAACGATGACGCGGGCCGCAATGTTTTGCTAAATGTGACGGGTGCGCTCGGCGCCGTCCTGCACGAGATCGATTTTCCTGTTGAGATGATGCGATCCGTCGCGGTCCTCGGACGGTGTGCAGGGCTCGTTGGCCATATCCGCGAGGAGTTAGAGTCCCCTATTTCACCTGAACTATATGAGTTCAGTGAATCAATTTCGTACGCCGAGTGAGAAGAATGGCAAACATCGTCGGCTAGTCAAATAGATTACTTGACTAACCTATCTAGCATATCTACCATTGCTCAACTCGACAGAGACTAGCCAAAGAATCGCTACAGCGATCGAAGGGAACATCAATGATCTATGCAAAGACAAGCAAGGTCATCAGTAACAGCGGAGAGGCGCACGCGGACAGCAAGTTGCTGGACGTCGTTTATTACTCCGTTGCGTTGCCTCCCCCCGATTTCGTCGATTCTCAGCCGGTCTGGCGACATTCAACCGTGCCGTTCTTTAGAGAGCGGCAGTATTAGATTTCATGTTCATTAGGAGGAAATGCGATGGCTATGTCAGATCAGTTTGAAGTCCTGTCACAGGTGAGCAAGGGGACTAAAGTCGGAAACCTATTTCGCTCTGTTTGGCTTCCGGCAATTCTGTCCTCGCAGTTGCCCAAGCCCGGCGGCGAACCTGTGCGTGTCAAGCTACTGGGCGAGGAGTTGATCGCGTTTCGCAATGGTAAGGGTACAGTCGGCATCACGCAGGCAAACTGTGCTCACCGGTTGGCCCCGCTCTTCTACGGTCGAGTCGGGGATCAGGGTATTCGCTGTGCCTATCACGGTTGGCTATACGGTACGGACGGTCAATGCCTCGAGATGCAGAACGAGCCTGATCCGGCGGTTTGCGCCAAGGTGAAAATCACCGCTTACAAAGTCGTCGAGAAGGCCGACATCATCTGGGTCTACATGGGAGAGGGTGAGCCGCCCGCGTTTCCGAAGTTCCCTTGGATCGACCTACCCAAGTCGCAGAGAAACGCGACGGTCTGGCTCCAGGAGTCGAGCTGGTTGCAGGGCATCGAAGGCGAACTCGACAGCTCGCACGTCTCCATCCTGCATACCAACCCCGCCACGATGGCGACTTCGCCAGTCCATCAGCATTATTCAGCCACGGATCTGTCTCCAAAGATACTGGCTAAGAACACTCCGGTCGGCATTCTGGCCGCGGCCCGCCGAAACGCCGATGACAAGTTCTATTGGCGCGTTTCGCAGTTCATGCTGCCAGCCTTCAGCTCTATTCCTAGCGCTGATTTCCCAATCGGTGGACGAGCGTTCATCCCGATCGACGATCAGAACGCCTACACATGGGATTTCAACTACTACGACAAGGACCTGCCGCAAGCATTCCTTGACTACGTGGGCAAGGGGCTCGCATTCCCGCCCCAAAGTAACTACCAGTCTTACAAGCTTAACACAGGGACGATCATTGACACTTGGATCCCTGTTCGCACGGCTACCAACAACTATCTCATAGATCGTGAAGGGCAAAGCCTTTCCAGCCCGACAGGTATCCATGGTCTGAACGACCAGGACCGAGCAATGCAGGAGGCCATGCTTCCGCTTCAGGGAACCAGCGGCCGCGTCGTCGACCGCGAAAAGGAGTTCTTGGTCGCTGCGGACATTGCCATCGTTCGTGCCCGACGCCGAATTCTGGAGGTCGTCCGCGACGAGGCTTCACTCCAGAAGTTCCGGGACACAATCAAGGACGGCTCCGCGTACTGCGTCAAGCCGCTGGACGTTGTCTCCGATCTCGATGAGATCGACGCGTTTGTCAAGAAGTTCGATCGGGAACTGTCGCCTCAGCTTGAGCCCGCTTGAGGTCCGGCAAGCGTAGCAAGGGTCATTTACATGGCTTGGTACGTTGCGAAAGTGAGAACTGGAAACACTTCGGAGAGACCGTCCGCCTTCTGGGCGGCCGGCCAGTGGCTCGCTGGCTTTATTGTCGAGCCGTATCACGCCGCTGAGGAAATCTGTCGGCGAGCGTGCGTGCCGATCAAAGGCGGCACTGGCCAAACTGAGATCACTGACTGTCCTCTTCAGCATGCGGCCATTCATATTCCGGCCCGACAGCCAATTGTACTTCGATGTCTAGCAGATCAGCCGTCGACCACTTCATCTTATCCGGCAGACCGCGGCGCAGGGCCGCGTCTAGCCAGATGTCAATTACAGGGAGAGTAAGATGGCGCGTGCCGTGGCTGCGGTTTTGGAAGGCCCGAAAAACCTCCGCTTTAAAGAGTTCGAAATTCCAGCGCCAGGCGAGGACGGCGCTGTCCTGCGGGTTGAAGCTTGCGGGCTATGCGGAACTGATTACGAGCAGTGGCTGGGCCATATGGCCGGCTGGGGTGGTGGCATGAACATCATCCCCGGTCACGAAATAATGGGGTACATTGAAAGCATCGGTCCGATCGCCTCAAAGCTCTGGAAGGTGAAGGAGGGTGATCGCGTTGCGATCGAACCGATCATCCCGTGCGGACATTGCGAAGACTGTGTGAAGGGCAACTATACACGCTGCGAGTCTGACAAGGGGTATGGCCTTTACCAGAACATCACCGTAGCTCCATCGCTTTGGGGCGGATACTCCAGTCACGTGTATCTCCATCCCAGAACGATGGTGCATAAACTCCCGTCGGATATCGAAACGGACGTGATGACACTCGTCAATCCGCTGTCCAACGCGATACGTTGGATTTACGAGGTTGGCGGGGTCGGGCTCGGGACCACCGTAGTGATTGCAGGCCCTGGACAGCGAGGACTGCTTGCAGCAGCGGTGGCGAAGCGCGCAGGTGTCAGCAACATCATTGTCACTGGGACGTCCGGTGACGCCGCACGCCTGAAACTCGCACGGGAACTCGGAGCAACCGCAACCATCGACGTCCAGACAGAGGACCCTGTTCAGCGCGTTGCCGAATTGACCGGTGGCGCAATGGCCGACGTGGTTCTTGACGTGTCGGCGGGTGCCGTCGCCCCGATCCTTCAGGGTATCGACATGCTGAAGCGCGGGGGACGTGTTGTCCTTGCGGGCTTGAAGGGGAAAAACAGTCTCAACGGCTTCCCTGTGGACAAGGTGGTGCTGCGTGAGATCGAATTGATCGGAGTTCTGAGCGCCGGTTGGCAATCGACAGAACTGGCGATCAAGATGATCGAATCCGATCCGGCAATGTTCAAGTCGCTCTGCTCGCACACCTTCCCACTGGAACGGGCAGAGGACGCGGTGCGGACGTTGGGAAGAGAGACTCGTGACGGCAACGAAGCGGTCCATATCACCCTAACGGGACCTTCAGTTGGCGGAAATCCGTAATGTGTGCGGCGTGCACCCTGCGATTGAGAGGCGTGGCCGAGAGATACACGGCCACCGAAATACCCTTGGTCGAGAGCGATGTTCCCGAGCAAACCTTGGAACTAGTCACCTACGCATCGGAGTTCGTAGGAGGCCTTACTGCGTCAAGAGCCAGTGAACCGGGCAAGGCGTCAGCATTGCCCCTGTTCGAACTTTTGAAGAGGCCGTCTTAGCGGTCGTTGAAACGGCAACCTGAGAGATAACGGCCTAAAAAAGAAAGGCCAATAGAGCTTTCCACGGCAGGCGACGAGGGTAGTAGGCCCGGTCGACCGCTGGGGAGGGAAGAGGAACGTTTGTGTATTCCGCCAACAAAAAGGGGAACGAAATGAATAACGATACACATGCAATTTATACCCGAAAAGAGTTCATGAAACGCCTGCTCGGAAAGCTAAAGCCGGCGCTCCCATTGTTTGCGGTCGCCAGCCTGGCGATGGCAAACGAAGCAACCGCTGCCGAGTGCGGCGACGTCAGCATCGCGGAGATGAACTGGGCCTCCGCGGGTGTTGCTGCAAACATCGACAAGGTGATCCTTGAAAAAGGCTACGGATGCAAGGTGACTCTGGTGACGGGAGACACTCTTCCGACCTTCGCCTCGATGACCGAGAAGAATCAGCCGGATGTCGCTCCGGAAATGTGGGTCAACCTCCTCAAGGAGCCGCTCGAGAAGGCCATTCAGGATGGCAAGGTCGTCAACGCGGCCCGTCTTCTGAAGGATGGCGGCGCGGAAGGATGGTGGGTGCCGGACTATATACTTGAAGCCAATCCCGATATCAAAACCGTAGCAGATGCGCTCAAACATCCCGAGCTGTTCCCCGCTCCGGAAGATCCATCCAAGGGTGCCGTCTACGATCCTCCAGCAGGCTGGACGAGCCAAATCTCGACTGCAAATCTCTTCAAGGCATTTGATGCCAAGAAGAAGGGCTTCGTACTCGTAGATACAGGCTCGGCGGCCGGCCTCGATGGCACAATTGCCAGCGCTTACGAGAAAAAGAAGGGATGGCTGGGCTTCTATTGGGCACCGACCGCTCTTCTGGGCAAATACAAGATGTCGCGTTTGCCTTTCGGCGTTGAGCACGACGCTGCCGAGTGGGCGCGATGCACAGTTGTAGCGGAGTGCGCAGATCCCAAAATCAACTCCTATCCCAAGCCGGATGTGTTCACGGTGGTAACCAGGAAGTTCGCAACCGACAACGCTGTCACAATGGACTACTTCAACAAGCGCGGTTGGCCGAACGATGTCGTCAACAACGTCCTCGCCTGGATGTCCGACAACCAGGGTACGAACATCGACGCGGCCAAGTATTTCTTGAAGAAGTACCCCGAGGTATGGGCCTCCTGGGTAACTCCGGAAGCTGCGGAGAAGGTCAAGGGTTCGCTCTAGTACCCTCATATGACGCGCGACGTAGTGCGATTGCGGATCTGGCGTCGCGCGCATCTCTGTACTGCCTGAGATTCCCTGGGGCAGTTTCGTACCTTCGTAACAGCGAGACGTGATCGAAATGGGCTTGTGTAACCTTACCGAAGTAGTTTGCGGATTTCCGTCTTTCGACGACACCGAGATCCGGCTGGCGCGAAAGACGATAGATGACGGCTTCCGGACTTTCGTAAGATGGATCGGACCCGCGATCGATGTCCTGGTTTTACCGTTGCAGCACGTGCTAAATGGCATCGAGCAGATGTTTGTCGAAGCGCCCTGGTTTATTGTCTTTGCGATCATTCTCTCAATCCTTTATGCAGCCAGTCGCAGTCTGACGATCACCGTGCTGAGCGCCATAGCGCTGTGTGCAATCGGTCTTCTCGACCTTTGGAACGACACGATGATCACCTTGTCTATGGTGACGGTGAGCACGTTCCTTGCGATCGCCAGTGGAATCCCAATCGGTATCCTGATGGCTCTTTCGAACCGCGCGCAGAGCACTCTTAATCCCGTCTTGGACGTGATGCAGACCCTCCCAAGCTTTGTCTATCTCATTCCGGTCGTCATGATCTTTGGAATTGGCAAAGTGCCCGGCCTCATAGCTGTTGTTATCTATGCGGTCGCTCCGATGATCCGCCTAACGAACCTCGGAATCCGATTGGTCAGTGAGGAAATGTTGGAGGCAGCCGATGCTTACGGCGCATCGCCGTGGCAGAAGCTAAAAGGAGTGCAGTTACCGCTGGCGCTGCCAACGATTATGGCTGGCATAAATCAGACTATCATGATGGCGCTTGCCATGGTGGTGGTCGCCTCAATGGTTGGCGTAGGCGGTCTCGGCAAGAATGTCCTCCAGTCGATCAACAGCCAGTTCTTCACCGTCGGGCTAGTCAACGGTCTCGCAGTTGTCGCGATCGCCGTGATTTTCGACCGAGCCAGCCAAGCTTACGGTCAGAGACTTCAGAGGCACAGGGGCGGCCAATGACGAATTGTTTGGATATTCGAAACCTCACCAAAATCTTCGGTCCGCGCAGCACCGAACTTGCAAAGCTCTTGAAGGCCGGACTTTCGAAACGGGACCTCAACGAGAAGCACGGTCACATTCTCGGAGTGAACGATATCAGCCTGTCGGTTAGAGCAGGAGAGATACTCGTCGTCATGGGGCTGTCCGGATCCGGAAAATCGACCTTTGTCAGGCTGCTCAATCGCTTGATTGAACCGACAGAGGGCGAGGTACTGTGCGAAGGTGTCGACGTGACGAAGCTCAGTGCCGGCGACCTGCGTAAGTTCCGTCAAAAGCGAACTGCAATGGTTTTCCAAAAGTTTGGCCTATTTCCTCATAGAACTGTTCTGGAGAACGCCGCCTACGGACTTGAACTGCAGGGCGTGCCGCTGGATAAGAGGCGACGGGAGGCAAGCACGTGGATCGAACGGGTTGGCCTCAGCGGGTCTGAAAACCATTACCCGAACCAGTTGTCTGGAGGCATGCAGCAGCGCGTTGGTCTGGCAAGGGCTCTCGCCACAGAGGCCGACATCCTGCTGATGGACGAAGCCTATTCGGCTTTGGATCCGCTGATACGTGTCGACATGCAGGACATGCTCCTAGCCCTCCAGAAGGACCTAAAGAAGACTGTGATCTTCATCACCCATGATTTGAGCGAGGCATTGAAACTTGGGCACAACATCGTGGTCCTGCGCGAGGGCACGGTCATGCAACAGGGACGAGGAAAGGACATCGTACTCAATCCCGCCAATGACTACGTCGCCAAGTTCGTCCGAGATGTGAACCGAGCGAGCGTTCTGAGAGTAGGGGACGTCTTAGACCCCATGGCTTTGGGCGGATCTCGGCTGAAATTGGCGGAAGACTCTACGGTGTATGCCGCACTTAAATTCATGAACACTGAACAGGTAAGTGCAGCGAATGTCGTCGACGATACCGGTCGTACGATTGGCACGGTAAGCATGAATTCCATCGTTGCGGCCATCGCCACCTAGCTGAACGACCTGCTCGCGCTGTCCAGGAGGTATCAAACGTTTTCTTTCAAAAAACGTTGCTCAACTGCTCAACACACATTCGTTTTGTTGCTCGTGTCGAGGATCTTAACGGCCGGGTCGCTTCTTCAGAGCTGACGATCCTCAGAAACTCTGAAGGCTTACGCGCGGAGGCGCGTTACTCAAAGTATGCGCCGTCTCCACCCCATTAAATCGGGATATTCCTGAGCATTGAGGTCCGTGTCAGAATTGCTCCGGCAAGAGCTGGAGATTTGCGATGGCGGATGATGAGGGTTTTGTTGGCCGCTTCGAGGTTGTCGAGGCGCGTCGTGGAAATCGGCGATGGCCCAATGAGCTCAAGGCTCGGATTGTAGCGGAAAGCCTTCAGCCGGGTGCGCGGGTTATTGATGTTGCGCGTCGCCATGACGTTATTGCGCATCAGCTTTCGGATTGGCGGCGGCAGGCGCGTCAGGGTATTTTGACGTTGCCTGCGGAGCTGATGGCCGCCGTGCCTTGCGAGAACAGCGAGCCATTTGTGTCTGCCTTCGTGCCACTGGCGATTACGACAGAGCCGCCGCAGATTACCGATGCATCGGCAGTTCTGGAGCCGGTCGCTGCCACGTCGGGGATCATGACGTTGGAAATCGGTTCAGACCTCGTGGTGAGAGTTCCCGGCGATGTGCCGGTTGATCGCGTTGCGGCTTTGGTGCGAGCGATGCGAGGGAGGGCATGATCGTCGCGGGTCAACGATTACCGATCCTGATCGCAACGCGGCCGGTGGACTTCCGCTGTGGCCATCAGGCTCTGGCCTTGATGGTGCAGACCGAGTTGAAGCTTGATCCGCATTCCGGGGTGACAGTGATCTTTCGCTCGAAGCGCGGCGATCGCCTGAAGATTTTGGTGTGGGACGGAACCGGAATGGTGATGATCTATAAGGTTCTTGAGTCGGGAAAGTTTGCATGGCCAAAAGTGCAGGATGGAACGATGCGTCTTTCGAGGGCTCAATATGAAGCCTTGTTCGAAGGTCTTGATTGGCGGCGGGTTATGGCGCTACGGGTGACAGCGCCGACTGCGGCAGGATGACTCACTGGCTTGATTTTGGCATTGTTTTATTGAGATTTTCTGCTTTCATTTGCTATAAAGGAGCATGTCGCAGCCGATCGATCTCAGCCAGTTCCCGGACCTTCCCGTCGAGGTATTGAACGCCTTTGCGGCGGTGCTGTTCGAGCTGTCGGTCGAGCGTGCGGCCCGTCAGCATGAGCAGGCGGTGGTGGCCGAAAAGGACGCCTTCATCACCGAGTTGAAGGAACTGATCGAGAAGCTGGAAGGCCAGGTTCTCGATTACCGCCGCACGAAGTTTGGGCCGAAATCGGAAAAGCTCGATCCGACGCAGATGGAATTGGCACTGGAAGATCTTGAGACGGCCATTGCCGAAACGCAGGCCCAGATCGCGTTCGTCGAGGACAAGATCGCGGCCAGCGCAGCCGATCCCGAAAAAGCTGGTCTTCGCAAGGTGCGCAAAGCACGGGCGCTTCCTGCTCATCTGCCGCGGGTCGAGCGGGTGATCGAGCCCGATAGCATTGCTTGCCCCTGCGGCTGCGGCAACATGGTCAGAATCGGTGAAGACAAGACTGAGCGCCTGGATCAGATTCCGGCGTGCTATCAGGTGATCGTTACGATCCGCCCGAAATACGCGTGCCCCAAGGGCCGCACGGGCGTCGTTCAGGCCAAGGCCCCGGCCCATCTGTTGGAAGGCAGTTGGCCGACCGAAGCCTTGTTGGCTCAGATCGCCGTGTCGAAGCATTCGGAACACATGCCCCTTAATCGTCAGGCGGTCGTCATGGCACGACACGGAGTGCCGATCGACCGCTCCGTCCTTGCCGATTGGATGGGCCGGACGGGTGCTCTGATCGCGCCGGTCGTCGACCGTATGGCCATGATCCTGAAGCAAGGTAGCTCAAGACTTTATGTCGACGAAACCACGGCCCCGGTGTTGGATCCGGGACGCGGCCAAACAAAAACTGGTTATCTCTGGGCTATTTTGCGTGATGATCGCGGTTGGAACGGATCCGCTCCGGCAGGCGTGGTCTTCCACTATCGGCCTGGGCGTAAAGGAGAATATGCCGCAGAGATCCTCAATGGCTTCAACGGCACGATCCAGGTCGATGCGTACGGCGGTTACTCTCACCTGGCTTTGCCAGACCGCACGGGCGGCGATCCGTTGAAGCTGGCCTTCTGTTGGGCGCACGGTCGCAGAAAACTGATCAAGGCCAAGCCGAAGAAGGGCTCGCCCATCGTCGACGAGGCGTTGTTACGCATCGCCGCTTTTTATAAGATTGAAGACGGCATCCGAGGCCACGATCCCGAACATCGCCGGGCAGTCCGCCAACACCTGTCACGCCCATTGGTGGACGAGTTCTTCACCTGGCTGGCCGCTCAGGCCGCGCGCATCTCGCGCAAGTCCGATCTCGGTGTAGCCATGGCCTATATGCTGAAACGCCAAGACGGCTTCCGGCTGTTTCTTGACGACGGCTGCGTCGACATCGATTCAAACCTGGTCGAAAACGCAATACGCAGCCCGGCCATGAACCGCCGCAATGCGCTCTTTGCGGGCCATGATGAAGGCGGACGGAATTGGGCCCGCTTTGCTAGTCTGATCGCAAGCTGCAAAATGAATGGTGTCGAGCCCTACGCTTATCTGCGCGATCTCTTTATCAGCCTGGCAAATGGCCATCTTGCCAAAGATATCGACGCCCTTATGCCATGGGCATATGCGCAACGAATCGGCGCCTCACAATGAGCACGTCCGGGACTCCCCGGCGTGCTCATTGGGCTTGCAGTAACGAATGACCCGACCATTGCAACGGCAAAATCAATGGGTCGGAGACGCCGCTTACTACTCAAACAGTGATACGTCAATCGCACCTTATCAAAGCAACGCGATAACTGAGTTTTTGACGAAGCCCGTGCTGCAGCTTCCCTGGTCCGAAAGCACGAAGATCAGCTCGCCCTTCTGCGAAGGCGAATTACGACGTCAACATGCGCAACTTCCAATCCATCCGGAATCATGGGAAGATTCTCGAAGGTCACCTTGCTGAAGGGGATGTCCTGGATCTCGTTCGCACCTACAACGAAGAAATGATGATGGTCAGAGACATTCGTGTCGAAATAGGTTTTCGAACTTTCGACAGTAAGGACGCGCACAAGTCCGGCTTCGGTAAATTGGTGCAGCGTGTTGTAGACCGTAGCCAGCGAGAGCGTGACGCCCGCGGCAAGGACCTCCTCATGGAGTTGCTCTACGGTCACATGCCTATCCCCCTTGGCAAACAAAAGCCTGCCAAGCGCAATACGTTGACGGGTCGGGCGCAGGCTCACGCCGCGAAGGCGTTCTCGAATTGCGATCGAGCCTCCATCGGACATAAACGATACTCCTTCCCCATTTATTCGGTCGCGCCGATCTGTGAATCGGCGCGATCCTTGAGTTTTTAAGAGAGCCACCAACGAGAGATGCAGCGGAACGCGTCCAGGTCGCCGAGGGTAGAGACGTCGTTGGGACGATTGACGTTGTCCTTCATTGCCCAGACATAGTTCGCGAATGCAGGGGTGATGAGCCCTCCTTCATCGTGGATGATGCGCTGCATCTCGTGATACATTTTCGTGCGCTCACCTTCATCGATCGTCTTACGAGCCGTTATGACAAGCTCATTGAAACGCTCGTTGTTGAAGTGAGTCTCGTTCCACGGAGAAGTCGGAAGGAACGCTTCTGTGAAGCGCCCATCCGCGGTGATGGCCTCGTACCAGAAGGAGCCACAGAGCGGCTTCTTGAGCCAAACGCGATCGTAGTAGCCATCGTCTGGTTCGCGAGTAACATTGATATTGATGCCCGCGGACTGTGCCGAAGCTGCGTACAACTGGCTGGCAGCAAGCGCTCCCGGAAAGCCGATCTCCGCGATGTTCATTGGAACGTCGAGCGAGTCCAAGCCCGCTTGCTTCAAATGATACTTAGCCTTATCCGGATCATATTCTCTCTGTGGCAGCGAGGGGTCGAAGTATTTCGCCGTCTGGAAAATCGGATGATCGTTCCCGACGGTTCCGTACCCGAACAGTACCTTCTTGACAATCTCCTCGCGGTTGATCGCATATTTCATGGCAAGGCGGACGTTGTTGTCCTTGAACGGCGCGGTGTCCGTCAGCATCGGAAGAGCGTAGTACAGGCCGCTCGGCGTGTCTTCCACGCGTATGCCTTTCACGCGCTTGAGCATATTGACGGTCTTGAGGTCCACAGAATTGACGACGTCAACCTGGCCTGAGCGCAACGCGTTCATTCGAGCTGCGGCATCACCGATGATCAGGACTTCCGCGGAATCCAGGAAGCCAAAATTGTCGAGATCCCAGTAGTTTGGATTACGCGAGAAGCTCATCCGCTGACCCGGCTCGAAGGTCTCCAGCTTGTATGGACCTGTGCCGTCCTTTGTCGCGCGGTCGCCCTTGCCATCTTTCTCGGGCACGATAACAAGAAAATCCGTTTTCAGTAGATTTGGAAAACCAACGTTGGGGCTATCTAGTGTGATAATAACTCGATTGGGGCCGTCTGCTGCTATGTTGGCAACTGGTTCCAACAGAGCCTTTGCTGGCGAGGCCGTCTTGTCGCCTCGATGCAAGTTTAGCGAGGCGACAACGTCATTTGCAGTGACAGTTTTCCCGCTGTGGAAGGTTACGCCCTTGCGGAGGTTGAATGCCCACTGCGTCAAGTCCTTCGACGGCTCCCAACTCTCCGCGAGATTGGGGACAACATAACCTTTTTGATCCATTCCGACGAGTGTGCTTCGGGACGTCGCCATCATGAGAAACCCTGCGTCGACAGGGGTCATTGTTGGGTCAAAGCTATCGGTAGATGCCCCCCAAGCCAGTCCAACCCGAAGGTGGCCGCCTTTGTTCGGAGCCGCTAACGCCGTCCGCTCAAACGATGAAGCTATTGCGGCAGCTGCGGCACCCTGTAACAGGGCTCTGCGAGAAATATCAAACATGGTCGTCCTCCTAAGGCCAAAGTAAAACCAGCAAGAACTCATAGCGTACGAATAGGTTTATTTAGCGCGTCGCTATGGTGTCAAATGGATCTGCGTGTCGGCCGAATCCCGACATAGATCCTATTTCAGCCTCGGGCATTAGACGCCCGTGGCGACTAACTCTGAGCGGTCTGCCAACCCATTGCGCAATAAAAGAACCTTATATAACTTAGGTAGTTTAGTGAGTATGGAGAGTTAGAACGCACTCGTCAACAGGTGTTAACGGACGAATGTGAGTATCAGAGTGAACAAGCTTGGCCGTGAGAAGAGCCAGCGTGGTCAGCACGTCGCCATCCATTCAGATTTTAGGTCGCAGGGTTCATTTGCGGGAACATCGACTGAGCGCCGAGTTGCGGCCAAGCGACTGGCGCGGATGCTAACGACAATCGTTGAGCCGATGGCAAATCATTTCTCCACCTCCTTGCGATGACGCGGATGCCGTTTACGTCATCCGCGTCGCTCGAACATAGCCAGATCAACGGATCGCACATCTGCTCGGGCTGGATTAGATCTTCCCGGGATAACCCGCTATCCGTAGGAATCATGTCCGTGTTAACAGGTCCGCCGGGTAGCAACACATTCGCTGTAACGCCGCTTCCCTCGAGGTCATGTGACATAATCCTTGAAAGGGCCTCCAAGGCTGCCTTGCAAGGTCCATAGCCGCCGGTACCGGGCCTGAACATCGTATCAAGGCTGGTCGTGATGTTTACGATCCTGCCCCAGCGCCTTGTCAGCATTCCCGGCACGCAGAGACGCGAAAGCAATTGCGCCCCGAATACGTTGGTTCGAAGCATTGCCAACCAGAGGTTATCCTCGATCTCCCAAAACTTCTTGGGCTCCGTTAGATATTTCGCTCCGGCGCGCTCCGGTCCAATCGCGGCGTTGTTGACGAGAATGTCGATGCCGCCGAAGGCTTCGGTTGCCTTTTCCAGCACTTGTTGCATTGAAAGCTCATCGCAGATGTCGCCTGGCATCGCGAGGATGGAACGTCCCTCACGCTCCAGCTCTTGTGCCGTTGTCTGCAACGCTCCGTGCGCGATATCAACCATGACCAGGTTTGCGCCAGCGTTAGCTAAGGCAATAGCCAATGCTTTTCCGATACCTTGGCCCGAACCCGTCACGAGTACCGTTCTATCCAGAAGAGGCTTCATAGGGGGATCCAATCTCATTTGGATGACCGAGGGGTGAATAGTGCTTCAACAGCACGGGCAATGCTCAATAGTCGGCGGTCCTGCCCGTTGGTGCAGGTGATCATCAGACCGACGGGAGCCATGCCCGGCGAGTGGCACGGGATCGATATGCTACAGCCGTCTGAAGCATTGACAGTCGTCGGATTTCGCAACGCCAGTAGATTGATACGATTATAGGCCTCATCATCATCTTCAAGGTCGCGAAGTAGGGGCGCAACAATTGGTACAGTCGGCATGATCAGTGCATCAAACGGCTCGGCCTCGGCGTGCCATGCCTTGATGTATTCCTGTCGCGAATTAAGAAGCTCAATATAGTCGGCGGCGGTGGATTGCGCTCCCCGGTTAATGCGCACGAGAACGCGAGGATCGTATTCACAGCCACGGCTGTTGATCAGATCCCTGTGCCGATGAAACGCTTCTGCGGCAACAATGCCACCATTCTTGAGAAGTGCGGGCAAGCGGTCGAATGCGGCCATCGAGAATTCCGCGAGCCTGACGCCAGCTCTCGACATCTTCAATAGCGCCTCCTCAAATGCCTCCGACACATCGGCGTCCATGTCTTCGAGCACGTAGTTTGACGGCAGGCCGAACGTCAGTTGTCTCAAATTGCCGATTTCGCTGCCCATTTCCTGCAGCGAGATAGCTTCGTAGACGCGGGCACAGATATCTACCGATGCGGCGAGAGGACCGATGGAGTCGAAGCTCTTAGAAAGCGCAAAAGCGCCCGTAAGTGGCACGGTAGGCGCACTCGGTTTGAAGCCAACGATTCCATTGAAGGCGGCAGGGATACGGCATGAACCACCTGTGTCCGTGCCCAGGGCCGCTACGGCCATACCGTCAGTGATCGAGATTGCAGCTCCTGACGAGGACCCGCCCGGAATTCGGCCGGCCGATCGATCCCAGGTATTCAGAGGGGTGCCGTAATGCGGATTGAGGCCCAACCCACTAAAAGCGAACTCTGTCATGTTCGTTTTTCCGACGATCGCCGCTCCAGCCCGTCGCAACCGTCTTACAACGACTGCATCGACAGATGCCGGGGAAAGGTCCCGCACGGCTGCCGACCCAGCCGTGGTGGTTTCGCCCTGAACATCGAAAAGATCCTTGATCGAGATCGGCCATCCCGCCAGCGGCGGAAGCTGGACACCCACGCGTTTCATTGAATCCGCAGTATCGGCGGCCAGCCGCGCAGATTCCTGATACAGCTTTGTGAAGACCAGTTTGCTTTGCCCATTCTTTTTACCAACGCTCGCGAAAGCTTGTTCGACGAGTTCACGCCGGCTCGACGTGGCGAACGGATCTAGGAAATTCTGCATTGGGACGAACTTTCTGAAGCCAGTTTGTGTTGAGCATTGGTTTGATGGTTCGACACCCGCAATTAGGGAGAAAAGCCCGAACGAGGGTCCGTCACTACCATCCATGTAGCCACATGTTGTCGGCCGGCGGCGGTGGAGCGCCCTCCAGCGGTGTCAGATGGCGATACCTGCCACCAAAAAAGATCAGTGCCGCGTCGTTTTGCTTAGGGGTGGCAAAATCCGTGACCTTGCCGACAAAGATATCGTGATCTCCGCCGTCATAGATTGCGTATGGATCGCATTGGAAATGAGCCAAACTCCCGGCGATTAGAGGAACTCCGTTGTCTCCGGCGATATCGAAGGTTCCCGCCCACTTGTCTGTTCCGGCCCTCGCAAAGCGGTTCGACACTGCCACCTGGCCTTCGGTCAGAATCGAAATGCCGTAAGCTGTCGCCCGCCGCCATTGTTCGATCCCGAGAGAATCCCGAATGAGGCTGAACAAAACCAGTGGAGGATCAAGTGACACCGAGTTGAATGAACTGATAGTTGACCCTAACCGCACACCGTCAACGGATGCGGTAACGACCGCGACACCGGTAGCGAACTTACCGAGAGCTGAACGGAACTCACGTTGATCGATTGTCACGACGGCACCTCCATAGGAGCTGAATTCCAAAGCCCAGACAACTGCGACGCGACCACGTCATTGTAGGACGGATACCCCTTGAGAATTCCAATATCGCGAGCGAATGCATTCATTCCCGCGACGGCCTCGTGAGGGATTGTCGAGCTGTAGTACGGGAGGTCTCTTTTAATGAGGTCGCCGATCAGTTCCGCTTCCGCTGCCGGAAACAGCTTTCGGCCAACCTTAGTAGCGAGGCTAAGGTCTGCCCTCAACGCAAGTTGGGCTTTGACTATAGCGCGCACCGCGGAGGCCACCGAAGATGGAGACCGCTCAAGGAGATCGGTCGTGACGGCTCCGGATGCGAAGGTGTAGTTGAAACCGGTGGCCGGCCCATCACCCCTACGCACATCCAGAACAATAGTGCCAACCCCGCGCCGTGTGGCTACTTCGGCTGCCATTCCGTTAGCCCAGAAGCCGTCAATGAGCCCATTTTCAAGGGCCTTTGCGGCTGTGAGGCCGAAATTCACGCTGGAACCTGTCGCGCCGGGAACCGGGGCGATCCTTACTTGATCACGTTCGATGTCGATCCCTCCTTCGCGCAGCAATCGCCGAAGGCCCATTTCAACCCAGGGAGCGGCTCCGATACTCTTGCCGCGAACAACGGATAGGTCGTTGCGTTTTGCTGCGAGATCGGACCGCATGACCAAGAACCAATACATTCCCTGTGCTTGCGCACACACAAGCTTCACGCCCTTCCATTCAGGAAAGGCGGAAAGTGCGGAGTGGGCCGAGCCTCCGACGAAATCGATTTGTCCGTCGCGGAGAGCGGCGTACGCACGATCGACCGGAAATAGAAGCCGTAGCTCGGCATCAACGCCTTCTTCCTTGAAGTAGCCGAGTTCGACGGCTGCTGCGACGGGGAAATAGGAGTTGGAAATAAGATCGGGGACCGCAACCTTGAACGTCACAAGCAGCCTCCTAGCTCTGAGTTTCGTCGTAGTAGTGGATTTCGAACAGCACGCAGCCGGCGACCGATTTGAATGGGCCGTGGTAAGCGCCCGGCGGGCGGCAAGCATAAGTGTTCGGAGGAAACTGCTCCCCGCCATTTCCCTGCTCGTCGTTGCCGACGATAAGGTCACCCGACATCAGGAACACTTCCTCCCAGTGGTCGTGAACAAAAGGCTTGGTCGTAAAGGCGCCTGGCTCGAAACGAAGAAGGCGGGTGCGACCGCCTACCTTTTTGGTCTCCTCGATGTCGCTTGCCAGAATCTTCTGCTGAATTCCCGCCGGATACCCGGGCGGCGTCACCCATCCGGAGCTGAGATCAAGTGTGTGGAATTCGAGATGTGGTTTGTTCATTGGCATTGGTTTGCTCCTCACCCTTCGATCGGGAGTTCTTCGATGCGATACTGATGTTTGATCTTCCGCACACGGACTGGGTCTTCGATTTCCATTTCAAAAAACTCGGTTGCCGCGATCTTGCCGTGCACTGCCAGCGTGCCGCAGAACATGACTGAGCCAACGGACAGCTTATAGTCCACGCCGCCATAGCGGGTGAGCAGGTCAGACGGGTGGCGCATCTTCGAAAGCGGTCCTTCCTGGTACAAATTCCTCTTGCCATTCCGAGTGGCCCAGGAGCGGACGATCAATTGGTCCCAGTGATCGGACACTTCTTCGAAAGCCCAGAAACCCAGACTGATCGGCTTTGCGCAGAGCTGCTTTGAGATCGTAATTCCGACGGTTTCGACCTCACGATCGGTGTGGTCGGAACCTATCCCCAGAAATAGTCCGTTTGTGGTGCTGACGATCACAGGTTCGACTTCCCCGCTGGACTGGGTGCCCACAACGGCAATGGTGTCGCTCTGCGTCAGAAGAGAAGCGGCCACACGATAGAAGATGGGGGTTGATTTTGGCGGCTTCACACCGAGCTTTTCGAGTTCGTCAATGTGAGCCTGTAGCGCCGCCGGATCTCGTCCGGTCCAACCTGCGATAATCGCCCTGTCGACGGCCGTGGTCTGGCGGCTCGAAGCGCCGGTTCTCATTTCGATATTCACGCCTTGGTGCAACATCCGTTTGCATTTCTCCTCGGTTCTAAAGTCGCATGAGGCTGCGATTTCCTAGTGTTTTCAGTCGTCTAGAAGAACAGTAACCTCATTTTCGATCAACTCAGTTGCACAACAAAACAAACTGAGCTAGCTTAGGTATTTAGATGAGTATGAAGCGTGAGTTTGTTTTCGTCAACAGCGAACCAGGGCACGCTTTTCAAATTGCAACGACGTTCAACTAGGCGAGGATCGATATGAACATGGCTGCTAACGCAATTGGCGGGTCGGACGGACAGGCAAAGGGACTTCGGTCGGGGGAGGAGTACCTTGCGTCTTTGCGTGATGGACGGAAGGTGTATGTGGACGGCGCGTTGGTCGAAGACGTGACCAGCCACCCCGCGTTTTCTCGCGCGGCTCGGTCTATCGCCAACCTGTATGACATCGCTGCCGCTCCCGAAAATCGGGAAAAGATGACTTTCAATTCGCCCAAGACCGGCGCGCCAGTTTTGAAGGGATACCAGATCCCTCGGTCGCACGCGGACCTAAAGGCCCGCCGCATCGCAGCCGAAACCTGGGCCGAATCGACATTCGGTCTGATGGGTCGTTCCCCTGACCATGTTGCCGGATTCTTCTGCGGCTACGCAGCTGTTCCGGAGGTGTTTGCCGCTGGAGGACAGCAGTTCGCCGACAACGTCGTCTCATTCTACGAGCATCTGCGAGACGGCCACAAATACGTCAGCTATGCGATCGTTCCCCCGCAGATCGACCGCAGCAAGCCTGCGCATCAGCAGAGCGACCCGACCCTCTATGCAGGCGTGGTCCGGGAGAAGGACGGCGGGATTGTCATCAAGGGAGGGCAGCAGCTCGCGACGGGAGGCCTCTATTCCGATTACATCTACATCAGCAGCATCCATCCGCTGCAGCCGGGCGACGAGAACTATGCGATCGGTGTAGCGGTACCCGCAAACGCGCCGGGCCTGAAGCTCTATCCACGCCGGCCGTTCGGTCAAAAGGCCACGAACTCCTTCGACTACCCGCTATCCGGGCGCTTTGACGAGACCGATTGCTTCGTCGTCCTCGATGACGTGTTTGTTCCTTGGGAGCATGTCTTCATCTACCGCAACATTCAGGTGGCGCGCGATCAGTGGTGGAAGACGCCGGCTCACCTTTACGGAAACCATCAGGCGCAGTGCCGCTACACAACCAAGCTGCGTTTCATGATGGGCTTGGCCAAGCGGATGAACGAACTGACTGGCAACGACGCCAATCCAGCCGTGCAGACGCAAATGGGCGAACTGGCTTCGTTGATCTCAATCATCGAGAACAGCTTGCTTTCGCAGGAAGTCACGGCGTCGATAGACGAGAAGGGCGTGCTGTGGCCATCCCGGACTGGTCTGTACTCCGTCATGGCGTTGCAGTCCGAACTAAATGCGCGGATGATCGAGATCATTCGCGAATTGACGGGCGCAGCTATGATTACGCTACCGTCGTCGGTCGATGACTTCGACGGTGCAGAGACAAAGGATGATATCGCTCGCTACTTCTGCTCATCTTCGGCCGATGCGAAGCAGCGCGTTGCGGTGATGCGGATGGCCTGGGACTTCATCGGCTCGGAGTTCGGTAACCGCCACCAGCAGTACGAAAAGTTCTACGGCGGCGCGTCGTTCCTCGTGAAACAGAACGTCAACCGCCACTTCGATTACGCCCGCGGAACGAAGATGGTCGAAGATGCTCTCAAGCTGCCGGCATTCTAACGGTCGAGAAGTTTACTGAGGCGGCCCACCCGTTATAAAATAGAGGACAGCGAGTGATTTCGCCGCCGTCCTCACCTCCGCTTGAAAATCAAGTTTTCCACTGGGCCAGCTGCATTCCAGTTGCCCGGGGGTTGAAAAATCTATGTTATATTACTAAGCTGAATATACCAATTAATGTTTCGGAGACGGCCAAATTCCTGGTCGTCAATTGCAGAAGGTTTCCATGAATTCGCAGCCAAAGGCAAAATCTAGCGCGCCCAAGCCAAAGCGTGTCTCGACTCCACCGACGTTGTCTCCTGAGCATATTGACATGGAAAGCCTGCGCCGCAAGGGAAATGCCGCCAAAAAGTCTCGTGAGACCGAGGATAAGCACACCTACTTCATTGGGGTCGCCGAGGCGCGCTACGTTCTAAGGAAGGCCTTCCGCATCGTCGAGGATCAAGCCAAAGAGTACGGTATTGATCCACTCGCGCACCAGGCCCTGATCCAGATCTATGGCAGCCGCGATATGCAGCTCCAGGTAAACCAGATCGCCAATAGGCTCGATATCGCGCCGGCGTTTGCTTCGAGCCTCGTTAAAACGCTTGTCGAGAAGGGGCTGGCTTCGCGCCGACGGGACGAGCAGGACCAGCGGATCACCTACGTGGCAATCACGGAAGAGGGTAGGGATATCATGGATTCGATCGACGAGAAGGTGAAATTTCACGTCGATTACTTCTCTGGACAGTTGACTCGCGAGGAGCGAGAGAGCGCTCTCTCTATCCTGATGTTCTACGCAGGCGCGAAGTTCTGAAGGGACTTTGGCGGCGCGGACCCGCCACGAGTCCATTTTCAGAGAGCCAAAAATCGCGGCAGAACCGCCCTTTACGCAGCAGAATAGGTTACTTTCACGGTTCATGCTGCCACAACTAAACGTTGAATTGTGATAGTTGGCTAGGCTATGGTGGCGGTTCAAAAATGCGATTCGAGGTCTAAATTTTGTTTTAGCGTGAAAGCTGAGAGGGCAAAGAAGGAGAAGTCGGAGGAACAGACGTACGTCTATCCAGAGCCTCTCCGTTTGCGAAAGTAGGCGGTCGAGGTTTTTGCGCCTCAAGTCGCCGCAACGCTTAACTTCAAAGCCGGCGATGATCTAGCCGGATTCATAGGCAAATTCGGTGGCAAGGTGGTCGTCGGATCAATTGGTGACGAGGATAGCGAAAGCGGTTCCATAATCTCCGGGTCGCTTTCCGATTTCACTATCTATCTGTCCTCTATCCAAGAGAAGTACCCGGCTGCGGTACTGCGCGCCACCAGATTGTCGACAATACCGATCCAAAACAGCGACGCGCCGAGTGGGAGCCAACTGGTTCGCGGCCGCATTTTTCAATGCCAGAAGCTGATGTTCCAGTGGCTCACGTCATTCGCCCCGAACACGCTCAGAGTTCTTTCAAAGTCAGCCGAGCAGCTGTTAAGTCCAGTGTAGAGTCATAGAGTGACGTAGATGTGCCCGAATACCGAGTACGCCTATTCTGTCGGTCGACTTAACCGATTCCACCGCATCCAGGCTTTGCGTGCGTTTCCCACATCCGTCGATAGCCCTTGCCAAAGGCCATTGGCTTCGCAGTAACGAAGGCATCTTAAGGTTACGCAACTATATATCTTGACTAACATAGTTGGCGAATATATTGTTCCTGTGATCGATCACGATCGCCGAACATTTTCAGAGAACTGCTTCAAGCGGTCGAAGGGAACAATGATGGTTATCTCGCGCAGGAATTTTCTTTCAACTACCGTCGCGGCATCTGCCGTTTTGACGTGCCCAGGTCTCGTTAAGTCCGTTTTCGCGGCCGCTGAATCCATCAAGATCGGCGTCCCTACAGGGATCACTGGAAACTGGTCGGCGCTTGGCCTGCAAATCCAGAGAGCTTGCAAGCTTTTTGAGAAGGCTACAAATGCCGATGGCGGCATTGATGGCCGGCAGGTCCAGTTTTTCTATGAGGACACCCAAGGCGACCCGGCCACATGTGTACGAAAGACATCCGAACTCATCGAGCGAAACAAGATCAACCTTGTTACCGGTATAATTTCCAGTCCGGAGTCGCTCGCGGTGATGCCGCGGCTGGAAGAGTGGAATGCTCTTTACGTCGCCAGCGTTACGGGCGTGGGCTCGATCACTGCCAAGAACTTCGTACCTAACGCCTTCCGTTCGTGCTCGTCCGGCCCCATGCGAGCTCGGACAATTGCGCTTTGGCTCGCCAAAGGTCCGGAGAAGCGGTTCTTCTCCATCGCACAGGACTACGCTTGGGGCAAAACGAGTGTTGAGACATTCGGCAAGCTCCTGGCGGGTATGAACAAAGAGCAGATTGGTTCTGTTTTGACCCCACTCGGAGCGAAGGACTATTCCAGCTACATCGCCAAGATTCGCGAGGCGAACCCCGAAGTCCTCTACGTTGCCATGAGCGGCGACGACGCGACCGCGTTCCTCAAGCAAGCAGCGCAATATCGTTTGTCGGATCGGATGAAGATCATCACCGAGGTGCTAGATCTGCTCAACACAAAGCCACTTGGCGAGGTGGGGCTCGGCCTAACGGGCGTTTCGCAGTACAATTTCGGATACGACACGCCAAAGAACGCCGAGTTCGTGAAACTGTTCAAGGCGGAATACGGCGACATCCCTGACACTTGGGAAGGCGAGAGCTGGCAGGCGCTTCAGTTTCTCCGTGAGGCCATCCTCCGGGCCAAGTCGACGGATACGGCGGCCGTTCGTGCCGCGCTTGAGGGCCTCGAGATCGACTCCGTCAAAGGGAAGGTCACAATGCGAGCTTGCGATCATCAGGCGGAGCAGCAGGTCTTCATGGCTACGCTCGAAAACCAGAGCGGTTTGCCCTATCCAACCCCCAAGATCATACAAGCATTCGCAAGTCCGGACGTTGTGCCCGAGTGCCGCAAAGATTCCTACTGATCTCAGCAGTCCAAGCCTGAGGTGAGATTGTTCAAATCTAGCGCCGGGTGGACTCCCGGCGCGCAATCATCGCACCCAGAAACCCGGCTCGTAGGAATCAAACAATGATCTCATGGCAGACGTTTCTAAACCTATCCATCAACACGCTGGCACTGGCGGCATTGCTCGCAATCATCACTGTGGGCCTGACGCTAATCTTCGGAATAATGCGCATCATGAACTTCGCACATGGTGCGGTCTACATGATCGGCGCATACGCTGGCATCTCAGTTGCAACAATCACCTCTTCATTCTGGTTGGGCTTTCTGGCAGCCCCGATAGTTTCGGGAATGATCGGCGCGCTGTTTGAGTTCTTTCTTTTGAGGAGGCTGTACGGTCGCGACGGCGGAAACTTCCTTCTCGTTACCTTCGGCATGAGCCTCGTCCTGACGGAGAGCACGAGACTGATATGGGGACCGAACACCCGCGACGTCGCATTGCCAGATGCACTTTCGAGCGTGGTTTGGTTGGCTGGCGAACCCTTTCCCGTGTATCGGCTCTTCCTTATCGCCGTCGGTGTCGTGGTACTGGCAGGCTTGACCTTTGTCTTCTTGCGCACACGGCTTGGGCTCCTGGTTAGAGCCATTTCGCAGAATGCGGAGATGACCAGCGCTCTTGGGATCAACGTCGCAGTCATCAGATCACTGACGTTCACCGCCGGCTGTATGTTTGCCGGACTGGGAGGATATCTCGCCGTGCCTTTGATCAGCGGATACATCGGCATGGGTAGCGCCGTCATCATCGACGCTTTTGTTATCGTCATGATCGGAGGCATGGGGAGCTTCATTGGTTCCGTGTTCGGAAGCGTTTTGGTCGCGGCAACGCAGACGTTTGGGAATTTCTACCTGCCCGAGTTTGCCTTGATTGCTACGTATGTCCTGATGATCTGCATTCTGCTATACCGACCTGGTGGTCTGTTCGGGGAGGCTGAATGATGAAGATCACGGCCCCTTTAGTTGTCCTACTGCTGGCGCTCTCCCCTCTGGCTATCTCCGGATATCAGGTATCAATCCTGATCGAAATTCTGATCTTTTCCCTGTTCGCAATGAGCCTCGATATCCAGGTCGGCTACGCTGGGATGTTTTCGTTCGGCCACGCAGCTCCCTATGGAGCCGGAGCGTATGTGGCTGCCATCGCACTCCTTGACGGGTGGTCACTTCCTCTTGCACTCGTCATGGCTACGGGAGCGGTCATCGTCCTTGCGTTGCCGATCGGTTGGCTCTGCACAAGAGCCAACGGCGTGGCGTTTGCAATGTTGACGCTCGCTTTCGCGCAACTAGCTTTCGCCATCACTTTCAAATGGGACGGCGTTACGGGAGGATCGGACGGCCTTTCCGGTCTGGCAAGAAACCCGGGACCTTTTGAACTTAATTGGTTCACATCTCGGGAAGGCTACTTCTGGCTGACCTTGGCCATTGTCGTCGTCTTATTTCTCGTCTCGCACAACTTCGTCCGGTCACCTCTCGGAACCGCGATCGTCGCAGTCCGCGAGAACGAAAAGCGTTCCAGGGCTATCGGCTATAACCCGCGCCTGTTGCGGCTATCAGCATTCGTATTCTCCAGCGCGTTGGCCGGAGTGGCAGGAGCGCTTCACGCAGGTTTTCTTCTGTTCGTTTCTCCAGAACTCGTTCACTGGACATTGTCTGGTCAGGTTTTGATTGCCGTGGTTCTGGGCGGGGCAGGAACTCTTATCGGTCCTATGGTCGGTGCCGCGATAATCGTCCTGGCGAGCCATCAGCTCAGTGGTGTCACCGAGAGCTGGCAGTTGTTCATGGGCATTCTCTTCATCTTGATTGTAGTCGCTGCGCCCAAGGGTCTGTGGGGTATTCGATCTTCGATGCTGCACGTGTACCGCCTTCGAAAGGAACGAGCCTTGGAGGATCGTCATGTCGCTTCTTGAGTGTGTTGGCTTGACTAAATCCTGGGGCGCTCTCACCGCGGTCGACAACGTCGACATTTCGGTCAAGCCAAGGGACGTCGTTGCCGTCATCGGCCCCAATGGTGCGGGCAAATCGACTTTGTTCGACTTAATCGCAGGTTGTGTGGGAAAGACCGCGGGGCGCGTCCTTTTCTGCGGCAGTCAGGTCGAGCATCTGCCGGATGAAACATTGGCACGCCGTGGTTTGAGCCGCACCTACCAGATTACGTCTCTCTTCCAGGAACTGACGGCCCTGGAAAACGTCAGGCTAGCGCTACAGGCGAGCAGCAATAGGCGTCTGCGTCCAATGTTTTCTCGTGATTTTGTCCTCCAAACCGAATCCGATGCCACGTATTGGCTCGATAGGGTGGGTCTGCGATCTCATCGAGACGTCGTTGCAAAGACGATGTCCCATGGTGACCAGAGGCTGTTGGAGATCGCAGTGGCTTTGGCCGTGAAGCCCAAGTTGCTGCTGCTCGATGAGCCTACCCAAGGCATGTCACTTGAGGAAACACGTAGTACGGTGGCCCTTCTTAAAAGCCTGCTCGACGAAGGGGACATGGCCGTTCTACTGGTCGAACATGACCTCGACGTTGTCTTCGGACTTGCCCATAGGATCGTCGTCCTGGATCGAGGCAAGAAGATTGCGGATGGTTTGCCATCCGATGTTCGTGAAGATCCGGCCGTGCAACAAGCCTATCTGGGGACACACCATGCTGCAAGTTAGAGGAGTTGAAGCCGGATACGGCACCGGGACAGTGCTGCACGGAGTGACACTTGATGTTCCCAAGGGCGAGGTGACCGCCGTGGTTGGCCGCAACGGGGTCGGAAAGAGCACCACACTCAAGGCTATACTCGGCCTTCTCCCCATCCAAAAGGGGAAGGTTACACTAGAAAACAATGACCTGACGGGGTGCAACCCGCATTCGATTGTGCGTGCGGGAATCGGATACGTTCCCGAGGGACGTCAAATCTTTCCCAAGCTTACGGTGCTCGAGAATTTACGGGTTGGACAGCGCCGCCGCCCCAAGGTCTGGACCGAGGAAAGAATCCTCGAACTGTTTCCGAACCTGCGAGCACGGACAAATAACCTCGGCCACGCTTTGTCGGGAGGCGAACAGCAAATGCTCGCGATCGGCCGGGCTCTTGTGACCGATGTGAAGGTCCTGATGCTGGACGAGCCCACCCAGGGTCTCGCGCCCAACGTCGTGAACCAGATCGGTGAAGTAATCAAACGCCTGAAAGAAGAGAGCGTTGCAGTACTGCTCGTGGAGCAGAACCTCAATTTGACGGAGGACGTCGCGGACCGTGTTCTCGTGATGTCGAAGGGTAACGTCGTAGAAACCTGCGGCATCCGGGAGTTTCGCGAAGACGGCGAAGCGATCCGCAACAGATGGCTTACGATTTGAATGAGGAGATACCTATGATTTCATTGAACGGCGCACCACTGCTGCAGGGCAAGGTGGCGGTTGTTACTGGTGCCGGCCAAGGCATGGGCAAAGAGATCGCACTAGCGCTGGCAAAGGCGGGAGCAATCCTAGCGATAGCAGATAACAACGCAGATACGCTCTCAGGGACAGCAGATGAAATTGCCGCCCTGGGAGGCAAAGTCGAGGCTTTTGTTTGGGATGTTGCCGATCCCGCCGCGGCGGTCGAAGTTGCTGAGAAGGTAAGTCGCTCCTTGGGCGATTGCGCAATCCTCGTGAACAACGCCGGGATACATCGGCGAGGGCTGACCGGTTCGCCGGAACATCTCGATACGTGGAAATCGGTGATGTCGGTCAATTTAGACGGTATAATGTACGGCGTGACGGCGTTTCTCGAGCAGCTCAAGAGGACCAAAGGATGCATCGTCAATCTGGCATCAATTCAGTCCTACGCGGCGGCTCCGAACGACACCACAGCCTACACCACGAGTAAGGGCGGGGTTCTGATGTTGACCAAGGCGCTGGCGGTGGAGCTTGCGCGATATGAGATCCGAGTCAACGCGGTGGCTCCAGGGTTTATCGACACGCCGCAGACAGCTGCGTCAAGGTCGAACCCGGATCGCGTGGCGTTTGTAATGTCGCACACACCCATGAAAAGAGCGGGTCGCGCCTACGAGATCGCCGGCCCCGTCGTTTTCCTCGCGTCTCCACTCGCCAGCTTTGTCAACGGGGCGGTCTTGCCCGTTGATGGTGGGTTCCTGGCACTTTAATGTGTGGTGAAGTCATACGCGAGTTGTTCTCTGGCTATAACGACGATCCTGCGGCGGGGTTGGTGTGCACATTCGGTAACGTGGGCGGGTACTCGGAAGTCGTCCTGATCAAATCCATATCGTTTCACCCCCGAGGTGAGCGATGGGGACGCCTGCGCTCGACGAACGCGAAACTGGGTGGCTCTGCGGAAGATCCACCCAGTTTCGCCAGCATCGCGTTTAGCGAGCGGAGTAACCGCCGTCGATTACGATGTCAGCGCCTGTGACATAACGGGCTTCGTCTGAAGCGAGGTAAAGAACGGCAGCGGCGACGTCTTCCGGACCTCCCATCATGTTCAAGGGCTGCAAAGCGGTCGCCGCGCGGAGAGCTTCGTCGTAATCCGGATGCTCTGAGCGCAATTCATCACGTACCATGTCCGTCAGTATCCAGCCGGGCAGAACCGCGTTCACACGGATCTTGTATTTGGCGTAGTCCATGGCATCGTTTTTCGTCATCGCGAGGACTGCGCCCTTCGCGGCATGATAGGGCGCGATGCCACCGAAAGACAGGATCGCCGCAACCGAGCAGAGATTTACAATAGAACCTGAGTTCCGATGCATCATGATAGGAAGGGTGTGCTTGGTAGCGAAGAAGACTCCTTTGGTATTTACGCCCTGCAGGGCGTCCCATTCCTCTTCACTCACTTCGTGCGTAGACTTCCAGGGTCGGACCACACCTGCGTTGTTCACCAAAATGTCGATGCCGCCGAAGTCGCGGTTGATGCTATCGATGGCGTCCTTGACCTGCGTTTCCTTACTAACGTCAACGACGTAAGTGCGTAATGTCTCACCATTATCAATTGCCTCTGAGACAGCGGCACACGCCCTCTCGTTAACATCGATCAGCGCCACCCGAGCTCCTTCGGCCAGAAAACGCTCGACACACGCTCTACCGATCCCCGCCGCGCCTCCTGTGACCACGGCGATTTTTCGAGAAAGTCTTTGCAAAGTACGCTCCTTCATAATGTGAAAGCCGCTCCAAACGGACGGCGATCTTGAAATACTACATAGTTCTTATACATACTTCAAAGTCTGATTTGACCCTGTATTCTAACTTCAATGGGCAGCCAGCCAGCATGGGCAGTCGGACAAGGTGGACAAATTGAACTCGCGATTATATGTGGCAGTAGGTTGCCTCAACCGTGACGCGCCGTACTACGAGCCAGCGAAAGGCAGGGGACTTTCGATATTTTCGCTGGATGAAGACACGCTCCATTTCGAGGAGCTGGCAGTGACAACCTCGATCGACAACCCTGCGTACATCAGTGTTGATAAGAGAGGTTTTATCTATACGACATCCGAGGTCTCCGGGTGGTACGAGGGCCTCGTAAGCGCGTTCAGGTTTGACGCGTCTTCAGGGACGCTCCTATACCTCAACCAGCAGCCGACGCTAGGCAGTATTGCGGTCCACAACGCCGTCTCGAGCGACGGGCGGTTTGTGCTAGTTGCCAACTATTCATTGGGGCAGGGTCCTCCAGACCGGTCGGTCGCGGTGTTTCCGATCCAGAATGACGGATCGCTCGGCACGGTCTGCCACTCAATCCGGCTCGTGGGTGACCTTGGCCCGAATCCGGATCGCCAGGAACGTTCACATGCGCACATGATCTCTGAAACGCCTGAAGGTGGCACTTTCATATTTCCGGATCTGGGCTTGGACAAAGTCTTCGCTTATTCGATCGGAGCAGAAGGGGAGCTGTCTGAGACAGCGTCGGTCAATGTACATCCCGGCGCGGGGCCGAGACACGTGGCCCAGCATATCAACGGTCGCTTCATCTATGTGATTAACGAGGTCGACTCCACCATATCTGTACTGAAGCGAGACGGCGAAACACTA
The DNA here is from genome assembly GCF_052114685.1 of Rhizobium sp. 2YAF20. NCBI lineage: Bacteria > Pseudomonadati > Pseudomonadota > Alphaproteobacteria > Hyphomicrobiales > Rhizobiaceae > Rhizobium > Rhizobium sp. 2YAF20. The sequence goes on from NZ_JBFRFF010000016.1 coordinate 117,887, forward strand.
GTCGTCATCCAAACTGTCGCGGCTAATCAGCCCAATTCTCGACCTGACAGCGCGGATATCCACCTCTCTCAAGATTGCCGCTTTCTGTATTGCTCCAATCGAGGCACGCATAGCATTTCGGTTTTTGCCGTCCAGCCTGAATTAGGCGTGCTTCTGCCCGCCGGAAATATGTCCTCTGGCGGTCTCCTGCCGAGAAGTTTCTTCCTTACGCCGAGCGGCCGTCACCTGCTGGTAGGAAACCAGGACTCCCATTCGATAGCGGTCTTTCGGCGAAATCCTGACAGTGGCGAACTGGCCGACACTGGCAGCCGCCTCGCAATCGGTAGTCCTGTCTGCGTAAAGGCATTCTATCTCTGATCGCAAGAAGCGCACAGCCTGGGCTCCTGAAGAAGCCGTACGGGCCGACTGTCGGATATCCATGGTGAAGCCCTTCGGTTGTGGATCGCATCAGCCCTGTCCGGCGACACCAGCGTCCGGCGGCTGGAGGACATGGGCCAGCGGCGGGCCGACAAGTTCGCCATGGCCAAGGCGATTGCCTCGGGCGACGAACGGCTGATGCAGAAGGCCGGGCTGGAGGCCGAGATCACCCGTCTCGACCGGTTGCGCGCCGGCCATGGCCATGAATTCGAACGAATTTATAGGATCCGGGCCACCTGGCGTCGAAAACATAGTCTGTAGTGAAGCCTCTGTTGACACCAGCTCTTGCGCAGTCGAAAAGAATCGCACCGCACATGGAGATACCGATGACTGACGAAAACGAAAAAAGCGCGATAAGTGAAGTTGTGACAACGGATACGCCAACAGAAGTGCCTGCACCGAAGAAGCTGCGTGGGCCGCGTCGTCTTAAGACCGCCACTGAGGCAACGGTGTCTGAGCCTTCGGCAATCAGCGTAAAGACAGCAAAGGTCCCACGCAAGAAGCGGGTGCCACGAGTGGAAGCGGCGCCGGCTGTTGCCGAAACACCCGCCACGGCAAAGGGTCGCATCAAAGGGCCGAGGAAAGCCAAGTCCGTCACCCGAGCCGAAGTCCCGAAAGCGGCGCCTGTCACGGCAGGCGACGAGATGGCCGACCTCATCCGGCTCGAGGAAGAAAACAAGCGACTTCGCGCGGCTCTGGCCGAAAAACTGCGCGCGGAAAATGCCGATCTGCGCAAGCGCCTCGGCCTTTGATCTGATAGAACCGGGCAGTGGATCGGTTGTGCGACCGAAGCTATCCACTCTGTTCCTCGCCAGTTTAATAAGCCCCGGCTCGTTGACGAGCCGGGATGGAGCGCTGCAGCACGTTCGCGGTGTCTGGCGTTCGGAGTGAAGCACCTATGAAACCACCATGGAAGTACCTTGCGCAACTGATGTCGCGGCGACAACCGCCTGAGGTGCCAGACCAAACGATTGCGCGCGACGGCGATCGCAAGCTTGTCGAAATAGAACTGCGGCCAGCGCCTGCGATTGTGTTGGCCTCACCGGAAACAGCTGCCGATCCTGTCCATAACGATATTAGCCGATCGAACGATATCGCTGAGACAGAGAACGGCCCCAAGAGCGATGCCAGTAAAGCCGCGCCGGTATCGCTGCCGCCCGAGGAGCAAAAGGTCGGTGCGATCAATGCGCCGCACCAATCGGGTTCCGATGTGCCAGCGTTGACGCCAACAAACTCACCTCAAACCCGTCAGACGAAACCTTCGTGGGCCCAAAAAAAAGGCCCACTCAATGCGGTTGAACAAAGCACTGCAGTCGCCGCCGATGAGAAGCCGGTATCACAAACTCCAGCGTCGTCTGCAAACCCATTCTTCGACGAGGCGGCCAGCCTGGACGAAGACATCAAGCAGCTCAAAGACCAATTGGCGCAAAAGCTGCGCTTACAAAATGCCCAGCTCCGAAAAATGCTCGAGCGTTTCGAACGCTCCTGAGCCCGCGTGACGGTATCCAGAGAAACAAACGTATGAAAACACAGCAGCGCAGTTTCGTCGTCGAAATCAAATCGACGCGCAGACGTTCAAAAATGCAGCCGAAGTCAATTTGGGGCGATACCGATTTCAAGGCGCTCGCCCGTGAGGCAGAGGCCGAGCATCGGTTTAAGGCAGGCGTCGTTTCGGGGACCTCTGGACCCGAAGAGAAGGCGCCGCCCGGTTTGGATCGGCAAACGGAGGTCGCAGACACCATCGAGGTTGCTGAAGATCAGCATTTTGTGGCGCCGTTGATCGAAGCCGATCAGATCCATCAATTCCGGCAAGATCAGGTTTCAACGAACAGTGACGTTGTAGACGCGGTGGCAGACGCGCCTAAGCATCGGCCGAGACGGGCGTCCCGGCGTCATGAGACCCGCGCCGAATTGGTCGTCGAGGATGTGAGCGATGTCTCCCCTTCGCGTGCGGCGGTCGTTGGAGATGAGATATCTTCCGATGAACTGGCCTTCCTCGAGGAAGAGAATCGGCACTTGAAATGGCTTCTGGCGGAACACCTGCGTCAGCAGAATGCGGGCCTTAGAAAGATGCTTGAGCGATTTGAGATTGTATTGTGTACTGGCGGTTCTGTCGCAAACTTTTGAAAGGATCGCAGAAGCCACTATCGCTGGACACAATTATGCTGCGAGCGATTCGACGGGCTCCAGTGAAATCCCGTTTCGCTCCGGAACGACTTCTTACGGACTGCCGCGCAGGTGGATTTCACCACGGCGGGGTGTGATAGAGATGGGGTTTCTGTTCCTTTGCGGGTGGCTTACCGCTCTCGAAAGTGAGGACATCACAGATGGTTCTCAATCTGTGGAGGTGCCGCACCACGATATCTCTCACCTTGGCCGATCCGTCACGGATGTCGATGGCCAACAAGCTATGCCACCATAACCCTTGCGTTCTTTTGGGCTGTCTGCGCATCGATTTGATTCCAACTTTGCTTGTTTTAGTCCTTGCAAGGAGCCATTAAATTGGGGTCGGCCCCGACAGGCAAGATTTTTCATACTCGAAAGAATTTATTTAGGCCATATAGTCTTATTTGAGCTATTCACATCAGACTCGCTTCGCCAAGCGCGCTCCAAAGCGATGTCCTCCACGAATGCGCAGCAGCTTTGGAGCATCGCTCCCGGTGTGAATGGATTCTGCTCTTTGATGCAGTGACTATGCCGTGGTTGTCTTGCAGCGGACGGACTTGGGGCGTGCAAGTGAAGTATACCCCTTCAAAGATCAGCCACCGCTCAATTCCGGATCCATGCACCGACGCTACACGGTGGCGCTCGCACGAGGGCCGCCGAGCCGAGACTTCGCCAAAATGAAAGAATCAGGTTGACGAGGTACTGTCCAGTTTTATAAAGTGACCGGATAGTCCGCTAGAAATACCCGAGAGAATTATTGGAGCAGCTATGAAAATCACCAGAATTTCTCTCTACCATCTCGAACTCCCACTCATCGAGCCTTACCATCTTTCGCGTGGGCGCAGGTTTGAAAAGTTCGAGTCGACTTTCGTTAAAATAGATACCGATAGCGGCATTAAGGGTTGGGGCGAACTTGCTCCGTGGGGTAACAACTATCTACCAGCTTTCCCGGGCGGCATCCGCATGGCTATTGCAGCTCTTGCACCGCATCTCATCGGCCGCGATCCTCGCGAAGTTGAGGTACTCAATCGACTTATGGACGAGGTTTTGGCGGGGCACATCTATGCCAAGGCCGCGGTCGACTACGCTCTGTGGGATATTTTGGGTAAGGCGGTGGAACTTCCCATTTACGCTCTCCTTGGAGGCAAAGAAGTGTCCAATGAGATGCCGTTGGTCAGCAGTATCCACGTAGATACGCCGGAGGCAATGCTCAAGAATATCGAGCATTGGAGGAGTCTCGGATATCGGCGGCACTCGATCAAACTTGGCGATTCCGTTTCAAGCGACATCGACCGCGTTATGCACCTCGCGGATAAACGGAAGACCGGAGAAGAGTTCATCTTCGATGCGAATGGGGGCTGGTCTCCTTTGGAAGCTGTTCGAATCCTGAACGCCGTTTCTGACAAGGAAGCCTGGTTTGAGCAGCCTTGCATCAACTATGATGAGTGCCTCGCGGTGCGCAGACAGACCCGTCAGGCGCTTTCCCTTGACGAATGCATCGTGGATATGCGCGACCTCGTGCGAGCGATAAACGACCGCGCCTGCGAAGTAGTCAACATCAAGGTCGCTCGTGTGGGAGGCATCACGAAAGCAAGGAAGCTGCGCGACCTATGTCTTGCCTATGATATCTCAATGCTTGTGATGTGCATGGCCGGGACCGTGATTAACGATACCGTAGGAGCGCACTTCGGTCAGACGATCCCCGGAAATAGGTTCGTCGGAACTTGGAGTTGCCAGGAGATGGTGACTGTCGATCCCGCGCCAGGTCGTGGAGCTCGCAACGTGAACGGCAATATGACTCCTCCAGATCTTCCGGGTCTTGGCGTTGAACCTGACCTGGAGTTGCTTGGTGAGCCCGCCGCGGTTTTTGCATAAGAAAGCAACCAGTTTTCTGAAAGAATAATGCCCGTTTCAATTTGAAATGGCGCTCGATTTTAGACGCGCATATCGGCCCGCGCGCAATGCATAGAATCGGAAGACAGCAGCCGGATTGATGACGACATTGCCGAAGGTTTCCGCGAGGCGGCCGAGTAGGCATACACTCGCCACCTAAGGCTTCGCCGCCCGGCCCGCCTGACGGCGCTTTTGTTTCAGCGTCAGCCCAAAGCGAACGGCGATCTTGGGGGATTGAAACATTGAGCGCTAGTGGATTCGATGTTTGAGTGTCTTCCAGTCGAGAGACCTTGCTCTAATAAAGCCCACGAAACGCAAGCGGAGAAACGATGAGAAAGCTGGTCGCGGGGAAACTTCACGGCATCACCGTGACAGAGGCGAACCTCAACTACCATGGGTCCATTACACTCGACCCGGACCATTGCGAAGAAGTCGGTATTCTCCCCATGGAGTTCGTCGAGATCTGGAACAAGAATTCCGGGGCGCGGATTTCCACCTACGTCATCCTGGGGCTACGTGGCTCGAGGTGCTGCATTCTAAACGGAGCTGCCGCGCGCACATGTCAGCCCGGTGATCAAGTCATCATCTGCAACTCGGTCTATCTCGATGAAACGCGGATAACGTCGTTGAAGCCCAAAGTGCTCACGTTTGACGAAGACAACCGTGTTCGCGACAGGTTGAGCTATTCAGTCGATGTCGATGTGCAAGGACGATACACGTTCGACATCCTCGATGAGGCGAATACAGCAATGCCCATCCCACTACTCGTGTCTGGTACATAGCAACTCCCGAGGCACCTCCACGCATGTCGTGGGCAGGCCTGACGAAACTGGAGGCTGCCATGAACAGGGGGTCTCAATCTTCGCACTGGAAACCGGCTGAAAGATCGACGCGAGTTGCGGCGCGTGCCTGTTGAGATGAGGCGGCCATACAATTGAACGTTTGCTACGCGGCATATCGACAAATCGGCGAGAAACAGCTTGGCGCCAACCCCGCAGGTGCGTCGAAGCGAGCGATCAAGCCTGGCGTTTGTGAGCTTGGTGTGCTGGAGCAAGGGGCAGGGCGTTTCCCACGGATCACCGCCCGATGACGTCATTGCCGTAATCCTTGCGATCTGTCAGCTGCCTCACCCACTGCGGCCTCGATGGGGCATGTCTTGCCCGAAGACCGCCGAGCTGCAACTCGGCTCGATCGGCATCCGCAACGGCCGGCTCGTTTTCTTCCCCTGTCTGCAACCACCCCACGCGACAGGTCGCGCGGGGACCCCGGATCGCCGCCATTCCTCGCGAGCCAAGAAAGCCTCACCCTTGGCCGTCCTCCACTCTCGTTTCGGCCTTACAGGTGCGGGCCGATCGTCCCCGGTCTTATCGACAGCCATCGAGGCCGCGGTGGGCGCGGCCCGAGCAACAGAAAAGTAGAGTAGGAGCACAGCGCCTGCCTGCCTCGCGGCAGGTGGTTTCTGCACCCCTCTCGCCGAACCGGACGTGCAAGTTTCCAAGCCACCGGCTCTCCATGCATGGCTATTGCCACGGGTGGTCCTCACACGGACATGAGGGTGTCGAACGATGCCCAGAAGCGATCAGCTCCTTTTCTGAACTTCTCGTCAGGGTCGTTCCATCCGTTTGGTATTCGTATGCCCCGGAACGGGAAGCGGATCGATCCTCCTTCCCGGAAGAACCGCAGCGATTTCGGTCCGTCGACCCATCGCCAGCGGCTTTCGGGCGCTGTCGCGCGGAAGCGGCGACACAGTTCACGCCATGTCGCCTTTCGATGCTTCTTGCGCAGCCATCGCCCAATGCGCTCCCATAGCCACCAATCCAGACCGGAGAAGTCCCGCGTGGCCCATGTGGCGTAGCGGTAGTAATTTCGCCAGCCGGTGATGACCGGGTTGAGGCTCTCGATGAGATTGGCGAGGGATTGACCTGTCGGTGTCTCCTTCACCCTGACCTTGATCTTGTGGCGCAAATCCTTCAGCTTGCTCTTCGGAATGAAGAGATTGCCGACCATACGACCGGTGCGGCGAGCCTTGGTTTGCACCACCCGATAGCCGAGGAAGTCGAAGCCTTCCCCAACCCGGGTGATCCTGGTCTTTTCCATCGACAGTTCCATGCGCAATTCCTGCTGTAGGAACTGCGACAGCGCCAGCTTTTCGGTCTCCGCTTCCTCGCGTGTTCCGTCCGTCAGCACGACGAAGTCGTCGGCATATCGAACGGCGAAGAATGTCGGCCTGTTTCTCCGGCGGTCGTAAAGCCGCCGATCGGCTGCATTCTGCGGTCGCTCGCGAGGACGCATCGACCACCGTCCATACCTCTCGTCAATGGCAGCCAGATAGCAGCCAGATAGATGTTGGCCAGCAATGGCGAGATGATGCCACCTTGCGGGGTACCCGTAACAGGGTGGCGGACGGAGCCCTCGATCATGACACCGGCTTTCAGGAAGGCGAGCACCAGCCCAAGGACCTTGCGATCCGCGATACGGTAGCGTACCCGTTCCATCAGCACATGATGATCGACGGCGTCGAAGCAGCCCTTGATGTCCCCTTCGATCACCCAGCGATACTCGGAGGTGCCGCTCGGTGTGGGGTGCAAATGACGCTGGATGTTCGCCAGCGCATCATGGGTGCTCCTGCCGGGCCGGAAGCCGTATGAGGTCGGATAGAAGTCCGCCTCGAAGATCGGTTCCAGCGCAAGCTTCAAAGCCATTTGTACCAGTCGGTCTTTGAGCGTCGGAATGCCGAGTGGACGTACCTTGCCGGGTTTACCCGGTTTGGGGATCAGCCTTTGCCTGACAGGCTCTGGCCGATATGTGTCGCCGCGCAGCTCGTTTCGAATATCCTCGATGAACTGCGTAGCGCCGCCCGGCCGCTCTTCGACCGTTTTCCGCGTGACGCCATCGGTTCCCGGTGTTCGACTGCCCTTGTTACGGGACAATCGTCGCCAGCTTTCCGAGAGCGTCCTGCGGTCGCATACGATGTTGAACAGGTCCGCGAACACTTTGTCGGCGTCCGCGACACTCCACCTGTGAAGTTTGCGCTGCATGTCGAGGACGAACACGGTATTCACCGCATCGGGCTTCATCGGCCCACCTCCTGCCGGCTTGCTTCACTCACTGTCTCCCTTCGCCATGTGGACGGCTTTCCCGCCCTCGGACTACTATGGAGACTCCGCCCCCTGCCGCGCCGATCATCGGTCGCCTCGATCATCTCGCGCAATCCTGCGAGAGAGAACACGGCAAGGTTCCCAAGTTCACCTGATGTTCCTTCGCCTGCCGTAGGGACCGACTTTACCCCGTGAGAACTCTGACCATCGGCCACCGCAAGCTGGGCCGCTGGCTGACGCGCGCGACTGCGCACGCCCCTGACCCCCGGCAATCCAGCGGGGATCGGCGCTTCTCCGGTCTTTCGACCGACCTGCCCACTTCCGGTTTGGCAGGTTCCATGTTGCAACGAGGCTTCAGACATCGGTTCGATTACTCTTCCCATAGCAGGCATGCTCGCCGGACGGGCCACGGGCGGAAGTCCCTGACCCTCCGACTTTGACGGGTTCTGCTTATTTATGGCTTGCCAAAGGCACTCGGCTTACCTCACCCGTCTGCTTCAGCCCCCGCGCTTGCGGCGCGTTGGCGGCAGGGTCTCCCACCCTGCAGGGGCAAAAGGCGCGCGTGACGGTTTCCAGCCATCACTCTTGGCGCACGGAATAGGACAATGGCAACCATCGGCTCTTTCACCGCTTCCGGCAACGGCTTCAACGGCACCATCAAGACCCTCAACCTCAACGTCAAGGCAACCATCCGCGCCGTCGAGCGTGCTACCGAAAAGGGTCCCGACTTCCGCATCCTCGCAGGTAATGTCGATTATGCGAAGAGCAGGATTATGCGGAGTGTCGGTCGCTGGATCCTGCTTTTGCCGGTGTTTGCGGTGGATTTTACTCCGCATAATCCCGGAGCCTTCTGTGCGGCTGAGATGGATAGTGCGTCTTAAAATGCAGACATCTTTGGCCTATGCTGATCCCGACGATCATTTAGGCGAAAGCTGCAAAGTTGGCGGAAAAGAATGATGCTTGGGAGAACATTGCTCGCATTCGGCGGCGGTTAGCCGATCTGATTGAAGAGCGGATGGCGCTTGAGCGTGAACTGGAAGCGTTTGAGCAACAGCTGATTTCCGATAGCCAGGTTGCCGCCGAGATGCCAGCCTTCACCGATGCCCCTGTTACCAACAGCTCGCCGTCGATGGAGAAGGTGGAGTTATTCCGGCAGTTGTTTGCCGGGCGCCCCGATGTCTTTCCCGTGCGATGGGAAAATAGAAAGGATGGACGCACCGGCTATTCGCCATCCTGTTCCAACGAGTGGGTGAAAGGAATCTGCGGCAAGCCGAAGGTGAAATGCGGGGACTGCCCGCATCAGGCTTTCATTCCATATTCCGAAGATATCATAGAAAGGCACCTTCGTGGCGGCGATGCCCGCTCAAGCGACTTTGTTGCCGGCGTATATCCATTGCTGCAAGACGAGACATGCTGGTTCCTTGCTGCCGACTTCGACAAGGAAAGTTGGGCGGACGATACCAGAGCGTTGCTGGCAACCTGTCATGCAAAAGGAATTGCCGCAGCCCTTGAACGGTCGAGGTCGGGAAACGGCGGCCATGTCTGGATATTCTTCTCAGAACCCGTTCCCGCGAGGATCGCCCGACAACTTGGTGCCGCGCTCATAACAGAGACGATGGAAAACCGCCCCGAGATCGGCTTCACGTCTTATGACCGTTTCTTTCCCAACCAGGATACCATGCCACTTGGCGGCTTCGGCAATCTGATCGCGCTTCCCCTGCAAAGGAAAGCCCGAGAAAACGGCAATAGCGTTTTTGTCGATGGCGACCTGCAACCCTACGACGACCAGTGGGCATACCTGTCGTCTTTACCCAGGTTGTCGGCGGACGAAGTGTTCAGGATCGCCGACGAAGCCGAGTTGTCGGGGCGGGTCTTGGGCGTCCGGATGCCGGTCGATGACGAACATGCCGATGAGCCGTGGAAGATGTTGCCGTCACGTCGTAGCGAGCCGCGGCGAATTGAGGCTGCGATCCCGCAAAGCATCAAGGTCGTGATTGCCGACCAGGTTTACATCGATAGGACCGAGCTTCCGTCCGCGCTGATTGCGCAGTTCGTGCGCCTGGCAGCATTCCAGAACCCGGAATTCTATCGTGCGCAAGCAATGCGATTGCCGACATTCGGCAAGCCGCGGATCATCTCCTGTGCCGAGCTTCATCCACGCCATGTCGCGCTGCCACGAGGCTGCTTCGACGAAGCAATTGAGCTCATTAAGAGCCATGGCTCGACCGCCATTCTGGAGGATCACCGCGAAGACGGAGATGCGCTACCCGCCGGCGTCTCGTTCCAAGGGGAACTGCGACGGCCACAATCGCGGGCCTTTGATGCTTTTGTCGCCAACGATAACGGCGTGCTCGCCGCCACGACCGCCTTCGGCAAGACAGTTGTCGCAGCTGCACTCATTGCACATCGAAGCCGCAACACGCTTGTTCTTGTTCATCGCAGGGAGCTTCTCACCCAGTGGGTAGAGCGTCTGAGTTCCTTCCTGAGCATCGACCCAAAGCAGATCGGCATTATCGGTGGCGGGAAAAGGAAGCCAACAGGGGTCATCGATGTGGCGCTGATCCAAAGCTTGGTTCGCAATGGCGAGGTCGATGACATCGTGGGAAATTACGGTCATCTGATTGTCGACGAGTGCCACCATCTGTCCGCTACAAGTTTTGAACTTGTCGCTCGCAGGTCCAAGGCGCGATACGTGGTTGGCCTATCAGCGACGGTCGCCCGAAAAGACGGACATCATCCGATTATCTTCATGCAATGCGGCCCCGTTCGCCATCGGGTCGATGCAAGAGTTCAAGCTGCCGAGCGTGGTATTCGCCACCGTGCCCGAGACCGTTCGACGAAGTTTGAGTTGCCAGCGTCACTTGTCTCGGCCGAGCGCCCGTCAATGCCAGCGATCTATGCGGCCCTTGCGCAGGACCAAGGCCGAAATGACCTGATATTCGATGACGTGCTGAAATCCCTTGAGGCCAGACGTTCGCCCATACTGCTGACGGAGCGTAAGGATCACCTCGACTATCTCCAGCAGAAGTTCTCGCCGTTCGTGAAAAATCTGGTGGTGCTGCGCGGTGGCATGTCGGCGAAGGATCGCAAGCAGGCCAACACGGCGTTGAATGTCGCAGACGATGATGAGCGTCTGATACTTGCGATAGGGCGCTATATCGGGGAAGGCTTCGATGACGCCCGGCTCGACACGTTGTTCCTCACCATGCCGATCGCCTGGAAAGGAACTTTGGCGCAATATGTCGGACGTCTGCATCGTCAGCATGATGGCAAGAAAGACGTCTTGGTCGTCGATTACGTCGATAGCACCGTTCCCGTTCTGGCCCGGATGGCGGCAAAGCGACGAGTGGGCTATCGCGCGCTGGGCTATGTGATCGAATGAGGGCGCCCCGCAGTGAGCGGGGCGCCTTGGTGCTGTTTAGCGGGACCAGATGAGCTTGTGCTCGCCTTTGTCGCCCTGGACGAGGGAGGCATAGACCGGAGCCGTGAAGGACGGATCGTCGAGCTTGAGCGAGAGGTATTCGGCGCCGGTTTCGCGGGCGGTCCGGCTCCAGCCGGCTCCGAACTCGACACCCGTTGCGGTGACGCGGAAGTCGGGTGCGCGGTCGTTGTCGCGGTCGCAGGGCTTGATGCTGTAGGGGAAGGGGGAAGAAGGTCGGCGGAGCCGTTGCAGACCAAGGCCGGGCCGGTGCCAGACCAGCCCAAAAGAGAGGCCGTAACGGAGGCTTCATGGCATCACCGGCAGAGAATGACATGAATGACCGGCACCCCCATCAGCACGTTCAGCGCTACCGGTACTGCACCCTTCCCACTGG